>JADHVG010000017.1 GCA_016784105.1 Candidatus Woesearchaeota archaeon | reverse complement strand
AAGTTCTTGAATGTTTGCAGGTTTAACAGAACCACCGTAAAGAATTCTTGTTTTATTGGAAATAGAACTATTGTATAATTTTGATAATAATCCTCTGATGAATTTATGGGCTTCTTCTGCTTGTTCTTTAGTTGCTGTTTTACCGGTTCCTATAGCCCAAACCGGTTCGTAAGCAATAACCATATTTTCCATCTCATTCTCCGGAATGTCTTTCAAACAATTCTTAATTTGCTCCTCAATGATCCGTGTTGTTTTATTATTCTCTCTTTGTTCTAACGTTTCTCCAACACACAAGATAACTTTTATGCTATGCTTTAATGCAGCATTTAGTTTATTGTTGATTAACGTATCATCTTCATCATAATATTGTCTTCTTTCGGAATGACCTAAAATGATGTATTGGCAAAACTCTTTTAACATAACAGGAGAAATCTCACCGGTAAAGGCCCCATCATCATTTTCATTCATGTTTTGTGCTGCGAGGATTATCTTAGTTCCAGAGATAGCTTTCTTTACTTCACTTAAGGCAGTAAACGGAGGAGCAATCACTATTTCGTTATCGCTATTTATTACTGATCCCTTAAACTCTTTGATAAATTGTAAAGATTCTTCAACAGTCTTGTTCATCTTCCAGTTTGCTGCTATCATAACTTTTCTCATTTTTCTTTATGCTCCTTATCGTGTTCTTCTACCTTATTCTCACAAAAATAACATTCTATTTCTCCTTCCGCTAATTTACGTTTACAATACTTGCAGTTTGCCATAAACTTAAGCAGAAAAAGAAAGTTAATAAATTTATTTGTTTTATTCTTTCATATAAACATTTATCTGGACAATACTTGCATAACGCTCTACTTCTGGAACAATTGGAATTCCTAAATCGGCTGCAGCATCTACCCTTAAATAGAATTCCCTTAAGGCGTGTATTTTTTCATCCAACATGAAATGATTAATCAAGAATAATTTATAAAAGTTGCTATTTTTATTACTTTAAAATGGTAAATTTATTTCCACTTAATATTACAACCCATTGACGGGCTTTGCTCTATGGAAATAGTTCCCAGATCTAAAAACTCTTCAATAGCTTCATGCATCTCATGCACACCAACTGGCTCATCTGCATGCGTATCATCCAATCTTGAATGGAAAATTAATTCATGCTTTTCGTTGAATAGAAAAGGGTCAGGTGTGCAGCTTGCTCCAAATTTCTTTGCAACTTCCTGAGTTTCATCAACAAGATAAGTAAATTGGAAATCTTTTTCTTTTGCAATAATTTTCATGTTCTCAAAACTATCTTCCTGTTCAAAATCAGGATCATTAGAGTTAATGCCCACAACACCTAAATTTTTGAAATCTTTCGCTATTCTGTTAATTTCATCAAGTTTGGGTTTAACATAAGGGCAGTGATTGCACATAAAAATGATTAACACAGGTTTGTCTTTGAAATCATTTAAAGAATAAGTTTTACCATCTATTCCTTTTAGCGAGAAATCCGGAGCACTCATCCCCTTCTTTAATTTGCTTATTGATTCTACTAATGTCATTTTGAAACAAAAATAATTTATACTTATTTAACTTTATGGGTTTTATGATAATAGCAACAACAGAAACGATAGCAGGAAAGAAAGTAAAAGAAACGTTAGGAGTTGTAAAAGGTTCAATCATCAAAGCAAGATGGTTCGGTAGAGACATAGCAGCACAACTAAAGAACATCATAGGTGGGGAAATAAAAAGCTACACTGACCTTTTGAATCAAGCAAGAGACGAAGCACTTGAAAGAATGATAAAACAAGCAAAACAGAAGAAAGCGGATGCAATCGTTAATGTAAGGTTTGCAACATCGGATGTAATGCAAGGTTCAGCAGAAATATTAGTTTATGGGACTGCTGTTAAGTTGAAATGATTTTGCACTATTAGGAAGTGTTACCTAATCTGATCTTAAGTTTTCCAATCTCGAGTCTAAATAATTCCAAACTTCGGTAAAATTTGCCCTTTCATCAGAGAGATCATTTAACACTCCAATAACTTCAGGAGAGCTTTTATCTGGTAAAGAATAAACCTTGCGATGGGCGAACATTGTAATGTCCAATTCTCTTGGATCTAAATCTTCACTATCCGGATGTGTTGCAAGAAGCCTTAACAGGCCTGAACTGGAGGACATACCCTCTGAAACAGAAATTTGTACGTGTCTACTATCTGCATCTACATACCCTACTACTTGTTGATATCCATCTGCCATATTAATAAGGATAGGTTGCCAGTTTTTAAAGTTTTTGCTTACAAGTAGTAACTACTACCCTATTTTTGAAAAACTTGGAATGACGAAGTTGCAAAGTTGCAATACAAATGTGCATCATCCTGCTCATTGTGAGGCTTGAAAGTCATAGATATTCTGTGGTGTAAAACATCCATACTCCCCAGACTTTTAAGACCTTCAAACTCTGCTGGAACTCCAAGATTATAGTAAACAAAAATAACTCCCTCTGGAGAATCTCTGGCTATCTTAGAAGCTATCCCGTTAGGATTACTAAAATAATTAAAAAAAGTCCCTATTTCAGAAAAATCAATGCCTGCATCATAGTAATTTGAATCTTCCGAAAAATCTCCCTGGATGAACCTTGGGGGATTATTTTTAAGAGCCCCTACCCTAACCAAATCTTCACCTAATTCTATGGATGAAGTAACTAACTCAAGATCACACTCTATGCCTATAGCTCTTAAATCCAAATCAGAAGCAACAAAGCACACAGTCCCATACCCACTGCCAGCATCAAGAAAATATTTTCTAACATCTATAATTCCTTCATCAATTAAAGTTTGAAATCCTGAATAAATAAAACTAGTTTGACTAGGAGCGAAAATTCCTTTCTCAGTTCCCCTATTTTCTGGAAGATGACCGTTTAATGAAGCTCTTTGTAGATAAGAACTTACATCACCAAACCTTGCCTCTAAGACTTCCATAAATTAAAGAATCACTGTTGAAATAAAAAAGTGTGGGAAGAACTTCCATAGCATTCCTTATTTTAAGGTTAAAACTAACCTTTTTATACTTCTCACCCACTATTTATGGTTATGAGGTACGATGCAAACTCTTTATTGAATCCTAATAGTGTTAGAATCAAGAATTCTTTTGAAAAACTGGAATCATTAAGGAGGATAAATGGGGGATATATTGCAGCTCCCAACCCTGGAAACCCGGACGGTACAGGAAGATACGATGTTTTCTGGCTTAGAGATATAATGTATGCTACTTATGCAAATGAATATTTAGGTAATATGAAACCCATGATGAAAAGTTATGAACTGATAATGACTATCATGTCAAAATACCACCAGAAGATAGAATCTGCAACTAAAAGAAGAAGTGACAAATGTGTTTTGCATGCGCGCTATCATCCTTATACTTTAGAAGAACTAAGCAATGATTGGGGACATAACCAACTTGACGTGTTAGGGCATTTTTTATACAAAACTGGAGACCTGATAAAGAAAGGACACAATGTCATAAAAACAGAAGAACAAAAAGAACTTTTGAAAGACATAATACAATACTTATTTACTTATCGTTGGGAAACAAACCCTGATTTTGGAGTCTGGGAGGAAGGTCCAGAATTACATAGTTCTTCGGTCGGTGCTGTTTTGGCAGGATTAACCATGTGGTTCGATGACGGACATTATGAACATAAGTACCAACACAAAACAGACCTATCAAAGATAGTCCCAGTATCAGACAGATACTTTGATACGGGATGGGATTCTCTGAGTAAATTGCTACCTAGAGAATCAAAATCAAGAAAGTGTGATTTTATACAGTTATCTCTTATTTGGCCTTACAACATTGTAGATGAAGGTATGAAACTTACCATTCTGAACAATGTAGAAAGAAACTTAGTCAGAGAAAAAGGAGTAATAAGATATGATGGGGATCACTATTTTAATTCAAATAATAATGATTCAGTTGGAAACGAAGCACAATGGCCATTAGGAATTGCATGGTTAGCAATAGTCATGAACAAAATGGCTTCTTGGAATTCTCAAAACTTACATGAATCATTAGATTACTTGAAGAGAGCTAAATATTATCTTTTGAAAATGGATGAGCTTATGGTGGATGGAACTTTATCAGAACTTTACGTAAACGGACAATCAAATAAAAATAAGCCACTAGGGTGGGCCCATAGTTTCCATGTTATTGGGCTGCAAAGCTTTCTCAACACTTTAGAAGAAATAAAACAAAAACATAATGTTCAAATTTCTGAAGAACTGGAAATTGTTTGATTATTTTTCTTTTGTAAAAGGCGTCTTTAACATTCCAATAAACGTATTCCATTTACTTGCCTGGTATTGCTTTAACCCTCGAACTATGTTTAGGGGATCTTTTCTCAACCTAAAAGTTTTAAAGATCCTATCCCAGAAAGAGAAGATACTCCCATAGTTAGAATCTGTCTCCACTTGAAGGTCTGAATGATGGATCCAATGCATGTGCGGACTTGCAAACACTGCCCTATATTTTTTATCATATCTTTCTGCAAAATTAATGTTGCTATGATGAAACAATATTACCGGCAGCAAAAATATTTCATACAAAACAATATGCCAAAGACTTAATCCTAGGATTAAGATAATTCCAACTCTAGCAAGAGTAGATATCATAATTTCAAAAGTATGGAACCTTAAGGCACTAGTTGAATCAACAGCTCGGTCTGAATGATGAACCTTGTGGAATCTCCATAATAACGGAAATTTATGATTCATGACATGCCAAGAATACATCCACAAATCAAATAATAAAAACACGATGACTATTTCTACAAACCAAGGCATGTTTAAGGTATTTATCATCCCATACTTATTTGCGAATTGTGATTTTGTTGCAAACAAAACTAAAGATGCAAATAAGAAAGAAACAATTAATGTGTTTAGGAAACCTAAAGACAAATTTTTAACAGCATGCTTAAATTTTCCTTTTTTGTCACTATAAAAAGGAAAAGCTAATTCTAACAAATATAGCAAAAAAAGTACAATTACCAAAACAATAGGTTTTATCGTAGTTAAAGTTTCAAGATTCATTTTGAAAAAATGAGCCTGCGAGGATTTGAACCCCGGTCGTCCGGTAACTTCTTAATGTTTAACTAAGCCGAAGCCGGAAGCACTGTCCAGACTATGCTACAGGCCCAATACAAATAGAAATGAAAGTTGTCTTTAAAAATCTTATTGAGTGTCCATTACTTTCACAATATGCCAGCCAAACTGAGTTTTGAACGGTTCAGAGATCTCTCCTTTTTTTAGGGAGAAAGCAACCTTCTCAAATTCTTTGACCATCTTACCCCGAGAAAACCAACCCAGATTTCCTGATTTCTTCTTAGATGGGCAAATAGAAACAGCTTTAGCAACTTCACCAAAATCCTTGCCATGCGAAACATCATAACAGGCAACATTAGCTTCACTTTCTGTTTTTACCAAAATATGAGATGCCAAAATTTTTTTAACCATAGAATAAAAGAAGATAGCAAGAGATTATAAAATTATCCATGGATTAATAGGGATTTTTGAACACTAAAAAGGATTCAGTTCAGTAGAATTAATAAATACTTAAAAAATCCTGGAGGTATGAATCAGTTAAATAGTCCTAACTTCCAAGTTTCAGATGCATTTGAAAGTCAGGGATTTATTTCCCCCCCAGTATTATTCCACGGAACTAGTAAGGAATATTTGTATGCCAATACTCAGAATGGATATTACCAAAAGCCACCGAGTAGCGATATTATCTGGTGCTCTCAGGATATAACTACGGCTTTACAATTTGCTGATGGTGCATCTGAATCTGAAGGGCTTCAATCATATTTACTCATTATTAATTCTAGGAAAGCCTTGGAACAAGGTCAAGCCTACTTAGAGTATGGAGGCCATGTTTCCATTACTAGATTAGCAACAGATAGCTTCTTAGGAATAGATATTCATCCTCCCAAGGGATTTGATTACACCAAACCAAATGATCTTTTGACAGCCCATAGAGATGAAATAGCTCAAGAGATAAATAAGTCTTTAAATTTAGAAGGGCAAGTAGAAATAGATTTTGAGAGAGTATCTCACGGGGAAGAACTTTCACCAGTTTTTAGGTTTTGATTATTATTAGTAGTCATAAAACAATTTTATTCTTTAGTTAGTTTGATAATTTTTCAGTCAATAGTGTTCTTAAATGTCTGTACAGTTATTTTTATACGAAACTCTTAAAAGATAAATTTACTTTCTTAAACGTTAATATGGAATTTTCAAAAGAAGAACTAAGAAGATATTCGAGACATCTTATACTTCCAGAAGTGGGTAAGGAAGGACAAGAAAAGTTAAAGCAGGCTAAAGTATTGGTTGTGGGAGCTGGAGGCTTAGGAAGTCCTGTTTTATTGTATTTAGCTGCAGCCGGAATCGGCAAAATAGGAATTGTAGATTTCGACAAGGTAGATGAAACAAACTTACAAAGACAAATACTTTATTCTGAAAGGGATGTTGGAAAAAGTAAAGCAGAAACAGCAAAGAAACATTTGGAAAAATTAAACTCAAACATAGAAATAATAACCTACAACGAAAAATTAACTTCTGAAAATGCTTTAAAGATAATAAAAGAATATGATATTGTAGTGGATGGTTCTGATAATTTTCCAACAAGATACTTGGTAAATGATGCATGCTTTTTTCTTAAAAAACCAAACGTGTATGGGGCCATATTCAGGTTTGATGGTCAAGCATCGGTTTTTAACTATAATCATGGGCCGTGCTATCGTTGCTTAAGCCCAAAGATGCCTTCTTCGGATGAAATTCCCAGTTGTTCGGAAGCGGGAGTATTAGGGGTGTTACCTGGAACTATAGGAACTATCCAAGCAACAGAAGCAATAAAGATAATCTTAGGAAAAGGAAATGTTTTATCTGAAAAAGTGTTAGTGTATAATGCTCTAGAAATGGAATTTACTAAATTAAATTTGAAAAAAAATGAGGATTGTAGGTTATGTGGAAAAAGTCCCGAGATAAGAGAAGTAGGGAATTATGAAAAAGCTTGTGATAACAAAGAACCTAATTTAGAAATAACCGCAAAAGAACTTAAGGAAATGATGGATAATACAGAAAGTCTTGAATTGTTAGATGTTCGTGAGCAAGAAGAATGGGAAATTTGTAAAATAGAATCTGCAAAACTTGTTCCGTTAAGTAAAATTCAACGTGAACCAGGATTACTAGACATTTTACCCAAAAACAAAAAAATTGTGGTGTATTGTCATGTTGGAGGAAGAAGTGCTTTTGTTGTTAATAGTCTGAGAGAAAAAGGGTACAATGCTCGGAACCTTGTTGGGGGCATTGATGCTTGGTCTAGAGAAGTTGATGAAAATATTACGACTTATTAACAAATTGTTTACTGATTCTTTCCTAAAGTAATCTCAATTGTAGAAACACGAACATCTTTCCCTTCATTGTTCTTGAACCCTTCACTATCAACTTTAATATCTGTTATTCCAACAGTACCATCCAAGAACCTCTTTGCAGCTACTTCTGCAACATCCACAGCCCTACTTATGAACTTTCCACGAGCCTTAATAATAACTTCATCCGCACTTTTGGTTGTAAACTGCATTACAACCCCAGTAACATAATTCATGAAAGGTTTTCCACCAATAAAGATACTGTTATTATTTCCGAAATCCCTTTTTTGTTCGGTGTTGTCTTCTTGCTTTTCTGTATGGTCACTTTCCATAGTTACCAGAACCCATGTTTCATTTATAAATATTTCTTTCTCAAAATACCTTATCCAAAACATAACTCACGACTATTAAAACCCCAAAAAGGAAATGTAGGCCTATAGTTAATTTATTAGAAGGAATTAACTCCTCCTTTTTATCATAGTTTTTTAGAACTGTTCTAGAAGCGAATAATGATAAAGGCAACGTAAAAAATACGATCAACAGGGATAAGGGAATGATATTTTTAGAGATTCCATAAACCATAATCAAGTAGGTTACAATTAGTAACGCGACATAAAAATAAGACGAGTTTTTTTTACCAAGAATAACCACTAAAGTTTTTTTATTTACTTTCTTATCAGCTTTAAAATCATGGAACGAGTTTATGGTAAGAACTAAAGCGATAAGAATCCCTATAGGTAACGAAATAAAAAAAGCTTCAAAAGAAAAAGAGCCTGCTTGCAAGTAATAAGAGGATAGCACTAATAATGGCCCAAAACCCAGAGCAACAAGAACTTCTCCTATTCCTCGATAACCTAACCTGAAAGGGTATGCGGTATAAAAGAAACCTAGAAAAATTCCTATAAAACCCATAATAAGAATAGTGTTTCCAGAGACCCGGGAATTAAGATAAATTCCGATAAGAGATCCCAAAACAAAAAAAGTTATTGCAACATACAATATTTTCTTTGGAGAAATCAATTTATCCTGGATAACTCGACTTCCACCGCTGAAAGGAGTTAAGTTATTATTTATTTGATCATTGCCGCTTAAGTGATCGTAAAAATCATTTGAAAGGTTAATTCCTGCATGAATAAAAATTCCTGATAGAAGCAACAAAAAAAATAATAACCATGATACTTGAGGCAAAGAATTCCAAGCAATTACAAAACCGATGGCAATAGGAATTATGGTAGCAGTAAAAAAAGGCATTCTTAATGCATTAGCCCAAACTTTTAATGAGGTCATTTACTTTTTCTCTACTCTTACTTTAGAAATCCTCTGACCAGCTATGTTCTCTATTTTCAACTTGAATTTTTTATAGGCTATCTCTTCGCCTTGATTAGGAATTTTTCCAGTATATTTTAATATGAATCCGCTGAAAGTATCATAATCTTCCCCTTTAAGGTTCATCTTTAATTTTTCATTAATTTCGTCAATTTCGGTTTTACCTTTTACTATCCAAATTTTATTTCCTATTTTTCTGATGTGAGGATCAACTTTATCGGTTTCATCCATTATTTCCCCCACAATTTCTTCAAGAACATCTTCCAAAGTAACGATTCCGGAAACAGAACCGTGCTCATCAACCACAACTGCCATGTGCTCTTTTCTTTTTTGAAACTGTCTAAGCAGATTACTTATCTTTTTTGTCTCAGGAACAAAATAAGCCCTCTTCATAACCTTGCTTATCTGAACCTTATCTTTTTTCTTGTCAAGATAAGCCATCAGATCCTTTACATAAACTATTCCGATGATGTTATCATTTGTCTTTTCAAACACAGGAATTCTGGAAAAGTTTTTCTTTAAAGCAACTTTCATGGCTTGCTTGACAGTACACTTAGAGTCTATAGCGATCATATCTGCACGAGGAGTTGTTATCTCCTCAACGTCCATATCATCAAACTCAAAAATGCTATGAATCATGTTTTTTTCCATCTCTTTAATCGTGCCTTCTTCTCGTGCGATTTTTACCATGCTTATTATCTCTTCTTCTGTTACCTTGCTCTCTTTGGGTTTTATCCCGAACAAAGTGAAAACTTTCCCAAGAATAAAATTAAGGACTGATAGGATCGGAGAAAGAATAATGCTCAAGTACCATAACGGACCAGCAACCATTCTCGAGAAAAACTCATTGTGATGAGAAGCTATTAATTTAGGAGTTAATTCCCCAAAAACCAAGATCAAGAAAGTCATGACTCCCGTAACAATCCCAATAGCAAAACTGTCAAAAGTCCTTATGGCCACGGAAGTCGCGATAGCAGAAGCAGCCACATTAACGACATTATTTCCCAGGAGAATAGTTCCAAGCATGCGCGGAGTATCTTCCTTAAGCTTCTGTACATACAAGGATCCGGATTTTTTTTCTTCAACAAGACGTTTACACTTAAGTCTTGACAAACTAACTAAAGCAACTTCAGCTCCAGAGAAAAAGCCGGATAATATCAGCAATATTATTAAGAGTATTATTTCTGTGCCTAGGGCCATATTCTAACCTTATTCATAGTTGAAGAGGTATATTTAAAGGTTTTTGTTTGATAAGATGTAAGTTTCCCTCTTGATTACATCCTTTCCAAAACATCTATTCCTAATAAATCCAAACTGTTTTTTATGGTTTGCTGTACACACTTTATAAGAACTAAACGTGCTTCCATTGTTTCTTTTTCTGCTTTTAGGATCTGATGTTTGTGGTAATATTCATTAAAGCTTTTTGCAAGGTCATAAGAATAACTCGCTATGGTGCTTGGCCTTAATTCTCTGGCTGCTTTTTCAGCTATCTCCGGAAAATAAGCTATTTTTTTTACCAGTTCTGCTTCTTCCTTTTCGGTTAATAAAGACAAATCAGCTTTTTTTGGCAGCTTTGTTTTCTTTAAGATGCTGTTTATTCTTGCATAAGCATATTGGATGTACGGGCTGGTTTCCCCTTCAAAACTCAGAGCATGTTCCCAGTTAAAAACAACATTCTTTTCCGGACTAACTTTTAGTATTGAAAATTTTAAGGCACCATAACCTATTACCTTTGCAGCTTTATGGTCTACTTGATCATGCCTATTTTTTAATTCAGCTTCTGCTTTCTTTACTGATTCCTCCATGAAATCTTCCAATAAAACAAGATTGCCTTTACGGGTGGACATCTTACCATCTTCTAACAACACAAAAGAGTAATGCACAGCCTTTCTCGGATTTCTTTCTAAAGTTAGTAAAGCAGCGTTAATCTGTTCATTGTACAGCTTTTGGTCTTCTCCCAACACTACTATGTTCTCTGCTTTCTGTTCCATATCAAGCGCATAAGCAATATCTCTTAGAGAATATAAAGAAGTACCATCCCCTCTAGTAAGAACAAAAACCGGCATCTTCATTCCCAACCCAAAACCCCGCTGGTCTAAAATAAATCTATTATCCTTATCAAAAAAGAATTTCCCAGTTTTTTGCAGCATCTCAAGAACTTCTTTTGTTTTTTTGCTCCATAAGTACGAAGATTCATGATCAAAAACATCATACTCGATTCCTAAATCTGAGAACAATTTTTCTTGGCCTTTTAATGCAATAGCAACAACCTTTTTGAACTCTTCTTTGATTTCTTTATTTCCGGATTCTAGCTCTTTTAATAGGTTAAAAATTTCTTGTTCCTTGTTTTTGCTATTTTCAACTTCTTTACTTATCTTTTGATAAACACTCAATAAAGAATCAAAATCCAATTTCTTTGTTTTTCTTGCTCCTAACACAAGCATCGCTATTTGCTTCCCGATATCATTAACATAATACCTCACTTCAACATCATAATTTTGGAATCTTAGGATTCTTGCTATAGCATCACCGATCATAGCATTTCTAGCTCTTCCAACATGAGGGGAAGCGTTAGGGTTGATGCTCGTATGTTCTAAGATAATCTTTTTGTTTTTCCCAAGATTAGAAGAACCGTACTGTTCTTTTTCTTTCAGGACTTTGTTTAATGTAGATTCAGCTAATGAACTTTTATTAACAAAAAAATTAAGATAAGGACCTAAGGTCTTAACTTCTGAAATAATTTTGTCATTCTTTATTTTCTTTGATAAGTCTTTTGAAATCTCATTAGGAGATTTTTTTAGTGTTTTTGCTAAAGGAAAACAAGGAAAAGCATAATCTCCCATATCAGAACTAGGCGGGACTTCCAACTCAAAATCTATCTTAACATGCTTCTTTAGAATTTTAATGATGTGTTCTTTGAACTTGTCCATGATAGAAAATCAAATTAAGAATAATATAAATTTATTGATTTTAAGTTGCTATTTGTTCAATACATCCTTCTATTTCAGCTTGGTTTTCAATTATAATAACTTCTAAATTTGGAAATTCATCCTCTGAAGGAATTTCTTGTTTTTCGTGTGTGGATGTTATTAGTTTCTCTGAACATCCTAAAAATTCTCTTTTAGCTCTTCCTTGATTATACCTTTCAAGCGACAATTCTAATCCTTGATTGAAGTAAACAAATACTTTTGGGACTGCATCTAAATCTACTTTTTCAATTAAAGGTATTCCAATAGCTTGATAGAATATGTCCCTCGAATCTGGATTTATAAAAGCACCATTAAAGATAGGATTTTTTCTTTTTAATGATTTTAGTCTTTCTCCTACATATAGTGTAGAAAAAAATTGATGTAATAATTCAAATTCGTTTTTTCTATCTTGCTTTCCCAATTGAAAAATATAAGCTGACATAAGGTCATCTTTACTTTTTATTTTGTGCTTTTTCCCTAGATCTAATAATTCTTCATGCCATTTTTCTCCATATTTTTTGATTATATTAAAAAATACATTTTTTCTTCTGAGCAAATATTCTCCCACATCATCCAAATCAAAATGTTCTAAGCCCATCCTATTTGCTGAAACCAGTTTATCACAAAAATAGTTTTTCCCGCTATACGGGATTCCTCCAACAAAAATAATTTTTTCCATTTTTTAGAATAAGAATTATCTTACTTCCTTAAAATCAGGATTGTCTAAATCTTCGTCATAACCTATGATTGTTTCTCCATCCACGCTCATCCGAACATTACTCAATCTTGATTCATACTCAAACTCTTCTAGGTCTTCTTCATCGTCTCTTAATGCTCTGAGTTCATTCAGTTTTTGCCTTTCGTCTCTTGATGCTTCTTCCCATCCCAAATTGTTTTCTTGTTCAACATCAAACTCATTAGGAATCTCTAAACCTAATTCCTGTTTCTTGATTTCTTGCTGAGAAGTACAACTAACCAAAAAAAGAACCAATACTGAAAATAATAGTAATTTCACTCTCATATAGTAGTAGAAATATTTGACATTTATAAATGTTGTTGTGCGGTGAGGTGTTAAGTAAACGTCACCGATAATACAAAAATCAACTGCTCTTAATCCATTTTTTCATTGAAGTATATCTCCAAGAGAAATATCCTATGCCTAAAATTATGAAAAATACGCCAGTCAAATAATCTTCTGAGAAAAATAAGTTGTATAATCCTATCAAAGTAAAAATTATAGATGCTGGAGCTGAGAAAACCCAGAATGAAGTTTTGCCTGCAATGCCTTTTGCTTGTTCTTTGGTTACCATCTCAATAATTATTTCTTCTTCAAACCATCAACTTTCTTTTCTATCCTTTCTATTGATGTCTTCATACCTTTAAGGTCATCGTGAAGTTTCTTGAAGAAAACGATCCTGACAACTAAAGTTATCAAATAGATTCCAAAGATTCCACCCACAAACAAGCTGATGGTTCCTATTACTTGCTCTACCGTGGAAAAGTAAGGACTCAAAAATGTAATTGTTTCATTTAAACCTGCCATAACAGAAAAGAGTATTAGAAGTTATTAAAGTTTTTCACTGGAAACGGTTGCTTCCACAGTTTGTTTTTTTTTTATGTAGCTAACAAGATCATCAATAGCAATTATTTTCATGTCATTATGCTTCTTGGAAAACTCAATTAAATCTGGTAAGGTTGCCATGGTACCATCCTCATTGATGATTTCGCAGATGACCGCAGCAGGGTACAATCCAGCAATCCTCGCAAGATCCACAGAAGCTTCTGTATGACCTTGTCGCGCAACTACTCCACCTTCATGGTACCTTAAAGGAAACAGATGACCTGGCTTGATAAAATGTTCAGGTTTTTCATTACTATCAACAAATGCTTGAATTGTTAAAGCTCTATCCGCAGGAGAAATACCTGTTGAAGTATTCTTATGGTCAACAGACAAAGAAAATTTGCAACGGTTGATATCCTTATGATCCCTCATCTGAGGAATTTCTAACTCATCTAACCTTTCACCAACAATCGGCATACAAACAAGACCTCTTGCATGGGTTATCATAAAATTTATCTTAGAAGCAGTTGCTTTTTCAGCAGCAATGACTAAGTCCCCTTCATTCTCCCGGTTTTCATCGTCGACTACAATAACAAATTTGCCGCGTTGAATGTCCTGAATAGCATCCTCAATCTTACTTAATGTCATTTTTTTTAGGGTAAAATATGGTTTTATAAAGGTTTCCCTCATATATAGCCTTCAACAAGAAAATCTTTTCCTATTTGCCTGCTTGATATGTTTTTGAGGTTTATCGCTTTCTTAACAGTTTTAATGTTCAGATTTTTTATTGGCGCAAGACCATTACCTATCAGCTTGGGAGCTGAAAACATCATAACCTTATCCACAACCTGTTCCTTGATAGCATTACCTGCAAGTTCAGCACCGCCTTCTATCATGACCGAGCTTATTTCTGATTTACCGAGTTCTTTCATCAGTTCTTTTAGGTCCACAAGTCCTGCTTTTGCTTTTAGTGTAAGGATGGTAGCTCCTTTCTGATGCAGCTTATCTGCTTTTTTCTTCGGAGCTTTGGAAGTTGTTGCAATTATTACCTTACCAGGATCCTTCAAAACTTTAGCTTTCTCTGATATCTTTAAAGTTGAATCAACAATCACTTTTATGGGGTTTTTACCCTTAACTAATCTTGAATCTAATAAAGGATTGTCACGAGTTACAGTGTTTATACCTACAAGGATAGCATCAACATCGTTTCTTATCTGATGGACATGTTTTCTTGAATCTTTGCTGGTTATATATTTAGAATCCCCAGTTGAAGTGGCTATCTTCCCATCTAGACTCATAGCCAATTTTAATATAACAAACGGTCTTTTTCTTTTTGAATATTTGTTATAGAATTCGTTAAGATTCTCTGCTTCTTCTTTTAGGATTCCTATCTTTGTTTTCAAACCTCTAAATTTAAGTTCTTTGTAACCATCAACCAACGGATTAGGATCTTCCATAGCAACAATAACTTCCCTTATTCCAGCTTGAACGATACTTTCCGTGCAAGGAGGAGTTTTACCCCAATGAGAACAAGGCTCAAGATTAATGTACATGGTTGCGTTATTTGATTTTTTCCCGGCTGCCTTTATAGCATTTATTTCTGCGTGTTCCTGACCGTACTTTTTATGATAGCCCTTACCAACAATCTTTCCCCGTTTTACTATAATACAACCAACCAACGGATTAGGGGAAACTAGACCATTACCTTTCTTAGCAAGCTGTATAGCAAGCTCCATATATTTTTTATGAGATATCATTACTAAACCAAACCCCAGTATAGGAAACTCGAGTATTATTTAAATTTGTTTGTTTTAATTTAAGAATGAAAACAATTAATTTCAATATGGAAAAGAAGAACATCACTATAAAAAAACCAAAAAACTCACATATGTTCTAAAGCTTTCTGCATTATCGGAATGACGGCTACTGCTTCATCCTTGAATAGTCTTCCTAATTTTGCAAATCGCCACTCAGTACCTTCCGCATTCGCATTTTCTCGAGAAATTTGCAGTTTCTTTTCTCCTTCATTGTACTGTTTAACTGCAACCGTAATTCTAGTTGTTTGTAAATCAATAGTTTCCGTAAAAATATCTTTATCTAATGTTGGATCAAATGCCATTTTAAAATTCCTCCATGTTTTTCTATTGGAAGTAAGCAACAATTTTTAAGCCTTGAGGTTTTTTATGGGTTGTATGGAATGGTTGAGGAATCTTTTGGGAAGTAGTAAAGACAGTAAAGATTTTGCAAATATAAAAGAATTGCTAGTTTACATCCAAAAAATTCTAAATGAGTATGGAGCTTATCCGACTCATGTGGCAACACTTTTTGATAACATTCTTGGAGAGAATGGAACTATAGCATTAGAGAAAATTTCTGTTGAAAAATATGAAGAAGCGATTAGCTTAATGAACCACAACACTCCAACATTGGTAATCGAAGACATCCCTTCTAAAATTAAAAAATTAAAAAAAGAAGCTCAAAGTATCTTACAAACAGCAGAAAAAAATGAGTTATCTACGTTAAACAGCATAAAAACGACAATCAGACAAATTGTAAAGGTTAGAAAAAAAAGAAATGAGCTTATGGATTTATGTGATGTGTGCAGGGTACTTTCCAAAGAACATTACAAAAAAGCAAACACTAAAATAAATTCGTTAACAGTATGAAATTTATTCGTAACTTTCCCAATCCTTAATTTCTAAATCATCAACACTCAATTTAGAAATAGATTCAATAAACATCTTAGCATTCTGCGCATTTGTTATCAGAGGAATGTTAAAATCCACTGCTTTACGTCTTATCAAATAATCATTGTTTAGCTCAAGTTCCTCAAAATTCTTAGGAATATTTATGACCAAATCTATCTTTCCAGATTTCAGATAACTTAAGATGTTAGGTTCCTTCTTTTCCAGAGGCCAGAAAAGTTTTTTTGCTTTAACACCATTTTTCTTAAGAAACTCATAAGTTCCTTTGGTTGCAAAAATATCTAAATCCATTTCTTTAAGTTTTTTAGCGCTATCCAACAAGTAAGCCTTATTTTTTATAGGCCCAGTAGACAATAACACAGATTTTTGAGGAATCTTATAACCCACAGAAAGCAAAGCTTTGAGGAAAGCATCGTTAACATCTTTACCCAAACAAGCTACCTCTCCGGTGGAAGCCATCTCAACACCAGAGATTGGATCTGCTCCTTGTAAGCGCGAGAAAGAAAACTGAGGAGCTTTTACACCAACATAGTCAAGGTCGATAGTGTTGTACTGTTCTTTCTTAACACTTCCCAGCATGGCTTTTGTAGCAATATCTATGAAATTGTGCTTAGTAACTTTAGAAACAAAAGGGAAACTTCTCGAACTTCTGAGATTACATTCTATGACTTTTATCTCATTCTCCTTTGCGATGAACTGCATGTTAAAAGGACCAGTTATCTGCAAAGCTTTAGAAAGCTTCTTTGCAGTTTCCTTAACTTTTCTTATAGTTTCCAAGTAAGTGAATTGCGGAGGCAATACCATGGTTGCATCTCCAGAATGAATTCCTGCATTTTCAATGTGTTCGGAAACTGCATAGATCAACACATCTCCTTGATACGCAACAGCATCCATTTCAATTTCCTTAGCACCAGTTATGAATTTGCTCAAGACTACTGGGTGTTCTTTGCTTACCTCAGCAGCTTTCTCCAAATATTTGTCCAAGTCTTTTTTATCTGATGCAACTGCCATAGCCGCACCAGACAGGACATAACTAGGCCTTATCAAAATCGGATAACTAACTTTTTCAGCAAACCGTTCAGCTGCATTAACAGTTGTGACTTCTGTCCATGCGGGTTGATCTACATCCAAGTCATCACACAACTTTGAGAATTTATGCCTATCCTCAGCATTGTCAATGTTTAAAGGATTTGTTCCCAGAATCTTTACGTGATTCCTATGAAGTTTCATTGCAAGATTATTGGGGATTTGACCACCAAAAGCAAGCATGACTCCATGAGGAAGTTCTTTTTCATAAATATCCAAAACTCTTTCCAAGCTCATCTCCTCAAAATAGAGCTTGCTACATATGTCGTAGTCTGTTGATACAGTCTCAGGATTATAGTTGATCATTATTGTGTTATACTTCAGTTTTTTTGATGCCAAAACAGCATTAACACAACACCAGTCAAACTCAACCGAGCTACCAATTCTATAGACTCCGGAACCAAGAACAATAACAGAATTATGCCCAGAGCCTTTAATGTCATCTCGGCTTCCATTGTAGGTCATGTAAAGATAATTTGTTTTTGCCGGATATTCTGCTGCTAGTGTGTCTATCTGCTTAACATAGGGAATTATACCTTGTTTTTTTCTTGTGGTCCTTACTTTAATCACATTTTCGTCATATTTCTTGTTTTTGAAAACTAACCTTGCTATCTGAAAATCAGAGAATCCTAATTGTTTAGCATGTCTCAAAAGTTCTTTAGGAATATTTTTTTCATTGCACCTTGAAAGAAGCTTTTCAGTATCAACAATATTTTTTATTTTATGGAGGAACCACTTATCTATTTTGGATAACGAATGTATTTTTTCAATGGAATAATTTTTCTTCATAGATTCAGCCACAGCAAGAATTCTTTTATCAGTAGGATTTTTTAATTCAGAACCAAGATTTTTATTCAAAGAAATGCTATTGCAAGTAATTCCATGGATTCCAGTTCCTAACATTCTCAAAGCTTTTTGCAGAGCTTCCTCAAACTTACGGCCAATAGCCATGACCTCCCCAACAGATTTCATTTCTGAACCGATTTTCTGGCTAACATGCCTGAACTTTTCAAGATCCCACCTAGGAATTTTAACAACCACATAATCCAGTGCAGGCTCAAAACAAGCTTTGGTTGTTTTTGTTATTGAGTTATCGAGATCGGTTAAGGAATAACCTAGCCCCAGTTTTGCGGCTATGAATGCTAAAGGATATCCTGTTGCTTTTGATGCTAACGCTGAACTTCTAGAAAGACGTGCATTAACTTCTATAACCCTGTAATCTTCACTTTCCGGGTCAAGAGCATATTGGATGTTACATTCTCCAACAATTCCTAAATGTCTTATAACTCTTATAGCAATTTCTCTCAATTTGTGATACTCAGAATTTGTTAAAGTTTGAGATGGAGCAATAACAATACTTTCTCCAGTATGGATGCCCATAGGATCAAAGTTTTCCATGTTACAAACAGTTATGCAGTTATCTTTAGAATCTCGAACAACTTCATACTCTATTTCTTTCCATCCACCAAGATACTTTTCTATCAAGATCTGAGGAGAGTAAGCAAAAGATTTTGCGAGCAGTTCTTTCAGCTCATCATCATTGTGAGCAACACCGGAACCTTTGCCTCCTAGCGCGTAGGCTGCACGAGCCATGATAGGATACTTTATCTTTTTTGCAATCTTCAGGCCTTCTTTTATTGTTTTTACTGCTTTGCTCTCGGCAACCTTAACGTCTATCTCAGAAAGACGCTTTATGAACAGTTCCCTATCCTCAGTATCCTTGATCGTCTCTACCTGCGTCCCAAGAACTTTGATCTTATGTTTTTTTAAGATTCCAGAATCATGCAATTCCACTCCACAGTTCAATGCCGTTTGACCACCAAACGCAAGCATGATAGAATCAGGTTTTTCCTTTTTTATTATCTTCTCCACAAAATAAGGAGTTACCGGAAGAAAATAGATCTTATCAGCCATGCCTTTACTTGATTGAATTGTGGCTATATTAGGATTTATCAAAATTGTTTTTATTCCTTCTTCTTTCAAAGCTTTCAAACATTGTGAGCCACTATAATCGAATTCACCCCCTTGTCCTATGGATAAAGCCCCCGAACCAATCACTAATGCTTTTTTTATTTTATGTTTCACAGCCAATTTCCCCATTTTTTATTTTATAAAATTTTTTCAAAAGAACCCTATCATTTTTTATCATTTCTTTAATCTTATTTGGTCCAACAAATTTCACCTTATTGGATAAAATACTAAATGGCTTTCCAAACAAATACCAAATCTCTAAGCTTTTACAAAGAGGCAAATATTTTTGAATATCTTTTTTTACAGAATTATCTGAACAGTTTATTTTTATTTCTATTACTTTTTTTTCAGATGGAATAATAATGTCCGGATAACCTACTTTTTTAATATATTCTTTTTTTGAGAAAATAATGCTTTTTTTCTTAATAATATCAAAAATTAGATTCTCCCATTCTCTCCAAGTTAGGTCATCTTCCAATACATCAGAATTAGGAAGGAGTTTTGCAGCAATTATAGCTTCAGACCAAGATGGGAAATGTCTTTCTGCAGCATTGATTATATCATATTTTCCCATTGCGGCTAATTCTGTCCTTCTAGGAGTTCTTTTTAATTTATCTGCAATTTTATTTAATTCAAATATGATTTTTTGTTTAGGCCATTTATTCATTTCTAAAACTATAGGTAAATTAGCTGCCTGCAAGAAGTTATTATACTTTCCAAAGAATTTTAAACCAGCATTTAACAAATCATATTTATTTGATTTTTTTAATTCTCTCATACTTGGGCTATGCCCTAGATGTTCATGAAATTCTTTTAATTCTCTGATAGCAGTTTCTTCAGTCCATTTTATTCTAAACGGTTTGAATCCTGCTTCAATCAATGCATTTGTCCAGCTTCCAAATTTCCTATTTGCAGCTCTGCTCAATCCTGAGCAGCCAAGTTTACCTACTTCTTTACTCCTAGGAATGAGGCCTTTTTCTGAGACAATTTTATTAATTTCAGAGATTATTTCTTTTTTAGTCCATCCTTTTTGAATTGGCCTAAAACCAGCAGCTTGAACAGCATTTCTCCATCCATTGAAATGCTTTTGAGCTTCCCAAAGCAAATCACTTCTTTTAATTTTCCTTAAATAACTATAATTAAGAAATTTTTTATCTATTTTAGATAGTCTTTTAACTTCTAGAATAAACTCTTCT
The DNA here is from genome assembly GCA_016784105.1 of Candidatus Woesearchaeota archaeon. Classification (GTDB taxonomy): domain Archaea; phylum Nanobdellota; class Nanobdellia; order Woesearchaeales; family GW2011-AR4; genus JADHVG01. The sequence continues at coordinate 2,152 of JADHVG010000017.1, read as the reverse complement.
TTAGTCCTAATTTTTAATCTTCTTTGACTCATTTTATAATCTAAATTTACATTTGATTTTTGTTTGTTGTTCATAACTTTTGTTTCTGGAACGACAAATTCTGAAAAATCATTGTTAAAAATCTGATTAAAACCATCTAAAACTAAAGAATCCTCATTTAAATATCCTATGTGTGAATGTCCAGTGGTTGTGGTTTCTATCATCTTATACCTGTTTTAACTTCCTCTTTCTTGATCTCATTCCACCTTCTTACTGCGTCATCAGAATCCTTAACTTTCTCATCACCGTAAACCCAAGGTTTTCTTCTGATAAGCTTTTTTTTGACATCCTCAATCATGCTTTTTATCGTGAACAAATTTTTTTCCTCTGCTAAAACTGCCATGTAGGCAAGATCCATCAAAATGTCCCCTAATTCCTCCTTCAGATTTTTGTAATCCTTATTTTTTATTGCGGTGTCCATCTCCTTAACTTCATTTTTTAATTGAACACCAAAATCTTCAATTTCCTGTTCGATTGACCACGGACATTTCTCTCTGCTTTTCTTTAATGCAGTAACAAGCTCTTCAAAAGAATCTTTCATTTGAATTCCTCTATGAACTTATCAAATAAAAATTCGGTGTCAACAGGACCAGGGAAAGCTTCCGGATGGAATTGGCATGAAAAGAACGGTTTTGTTTTATGTTTAATCCCTTCATTTGTTTTATCATTGATGTTTGTGAAAAAAACTTCCCAGTCCTTAGGCAAAGTTTTAGGATTAACAGCAAAACCATGGTTCTGGGTTGTTATGAAACACCTATCGGTTTTTTCCATGATGCAAGGTTGGTTTTGGCTTCTATGACCATACTTTAGCTTGTAGGTATTTGCTCCTGATGCTAAAGCCAATAGCTGATTTCCAAGACAAATCCCAAAAATTGGCTTAGTATCTTTTATCGCTTTCTTTATGTTCTCTATAGCAAGTTTGCAGGTTTTGGGGTTTCCAGGACCATTACTTATAAACAATCCATCAAATTCAAATTTAAAGAAATCATAATCATAAGGAACTCTAATAACAATCACCTCCCTTTTTAGGAAATTTCTTATTATGTTATTTTTGACACCACAATCAACAAGAACTATCTTTTTTCTTTTAACTTGATTTATTTTTTTAATATCAAAATCATTTTTTATTTTGGTAATGGTCTTTTTTGAAGGATCGTAAACTGTTGCAAAAGAGATAGTAACTTTTTTCACAACATCTTCTTGATTAGGATCGTATTTCTTTACTTCCTTTTCATCTATTATTATCTTACCAAGCATGCTTCCTTTTTCTCTTAGCTTTTTGGTTAAAGCTCTTGTATCGATCCCACAGATTCCTGGAATTTGCTGTTCTTTTAACCAACTTCCCAAGCTTTTTGCGGCGTTCCAGTGAGAATAATCTTCTGAGTAGTCAGACACTATCAAAGCTTGAACTTGTATGCTCTCGGACTCAAAAACTTCATCAAGACCGTAAGAGTCTTTCTTATCAGACGGAACACCATAATTTCCTATCAAAGGATAGGTTGTGCAAAGAATCTGGCCCTTGAAACTAGGGTCTGTTAGAGATTCTGGATAACCAACCATCCCAGTTGAGAAAACAACCTCTCCGGAAACTGAAGAACTAAAACCGAATGAACTACCGTAGAAAACAGAGCCATCCTCGAGGACAAGTTTTGCGTTTCTTTTTAGTAGCATACTAAAAAAAAGAGGTAATAAAAGAGATATATAAAGGTTATTGTTTTGTTCTTTATTCGCTATATTTTTAAACAATGGAACATTAACCCTTAAAATGGAAAAGATAATTCATGCTCATAAAATCTTAGAAATACTAGAAAATCCCCGTTCATTAGAAGAATTACAAGAAACAGTATCCGAAAAATTTGGAGATTCTGCTCTTTTTACAAATTGTTCAGGAAAAAAGTTTACATTCGAAGAAGCAATAAGCTTTTTCAAAGAAAAAGAAAAAATATATTTAGAAAATACTAAACTGCATCTGAACAAAGAAAAAATTTGCAATCATTGATTCTTTTTGATAAAAACCTTTAAATACTCTCTTTCTAAGTTAAGTGTATGGCAAAACCAACAAAATTAAGCTTTAAGTCTTTGTTCAATGAATTCATGGAAAAATCTCTGCGTT
>JADHVG010000016.1 GCA_016784105.1 Candidatus Woesearchaeota archaeon | reverse complement strand
GTCTTCTATTTTTCTTCTTGGATGGGATTATTAATATTGTTGGTCGCAACTGCCATAGGGATAGTACCTAATGTTATCGGTGTCAAAAAGAGCCATGCCATGGGCTGTTTGATGCTCCCAGTCATCTTATTTTTTATTCTTTGAGTTTTTGAATAATTCTTTGTTTTTGAATATGAGCTCGGTGTGTGGATAAGCAATTTCTACATCCTTGGCTTTCTTGAAAGTTTCATACACTTCTCTGGTTATGTCTGTTTGTATCTCTTGCATCTTATTGTAGGGTACAAAGTACCTCAAACTTATATCCACTCCGCTCGCGGCCATCTTCAGCCTGATGAACGGTGGTCTATTAGATATGTTGACCATGGACTTGTCTATTGAGATAGAAGTGTGTTTTTCCGCTATCTTCAGTGATGTGTTTATTGCTTTGTCAAGGTTGCTTTCGTATGTGACGCTTATTTCCACCTGGCCCAAGACAAAATCATCCCGGTAGCTGTAGTTTATTATGCTCTCTTCGAAGATTGTGCTGTTCGGCACCATGATGGTTCTGCCTGTCCTTTCTTCTCCTCCATATAGTCCTCCAGCCTCATTTAAAAATATGTGGGAGAGGGTTATGTCAACAACATCTCCTTTGATGCTTCCTATGATCACCCTGTCCCCGATCGTGAAGGGTCTCCTTACAACAAGCATGACCCATGCTGCCATGCTGGTTATGGGTTTTTGCAGTGCAAAACCTAATGCTGCGGAGAGCAGCCCCATAGTCAGACCCAATCCTGTCAAGGAGCCGTACAAAGAGAATATCACGAAAAGGATTATGAGGATAGCGAAGGTGTACTTGAAGATTCTTGTGAATATCTCCACGTTGGCTATCTGCTTCTTGTTTTTTGCGCCTTTCAAAAGTTTTTTTTCTACAACTTTGAGGATCGCACTTATGAGAACTATGAGTATTATGGAGATCGTTATTGTCTTTAAAAATTTGAAAAAACTAGAATAATTTTGTAGTATTAGAGGGATTTCTTGTAGAGATACCATGTTGTTCCTCTTAATTCTTCATAACTGCTTATTTAAAATTATTGATTTGTTATTTAATCAAACCATAAGCTTTTTAAACCGATGTTCTATCCCCAAGTGTATGAATGGAACAATAGCTTCTTTTAGGAGGGGCAGAAAAACACAAAAGATGAACCAGATGGTGGTTTACTTGCCAGAGACTGATAGCAGAGAAAAAGCTGCGTCTTTAGTTGGTAAGGAAGTAGTTTGGAAAAGTCCTGCTGGTAAGGAAATTAAGGGTAAGGTTTCTTCAGCTCACGGTAATAAGGGGGCAGTTAGAGTTATTTTTGAGAAAGGAATGCCTGGTCAGAGTATGAGTGATAAAGTAGAATTAAAGTAAAGATTTCTTAATAAGTTTTAGAAAAATATTTTTGTTATTGGGGTTTTATGTTTGCTATCACATCTTTTTTCTTGAAGAGCATTGCTAATCCTCCAAGTATGCTTCCTATTGCTGTTCCGTATTGTAACATGGTTTCAGTTCCAGAAAGGTCAAAAGGAAGGTTGTAACCTATAAGCTTTAAGACAAGTAAAGCTCCTAAGAACATAAAAATCAATCCTAGAATGTTGCTTATTCCAAAACTGCTGGATGGATTTTTCATCTTAAAGGAAAGGTGGGGGAATCTTTGACATTCTAAATTAAGGGAACATATTTGAACAACCAAATGTCATACACTGCCAATATCGCCATTATAATAGCCAATATAAGACCCCAGACTATACCTTTTGCATAATCAGCCGGACTTGTTACTATTGCTTTTTTGTTCATCATTTTTTTATGCAGTTGGAACTCCTATGGGTAGCATTCCTTTAGTTATAAGATAATACATCAATGCTGCACCTATTACAATTCCAATAATAAAAAACATGCCTGCATGTACAGTTACGAAAGCTTTTTTATCCATAATAACACCTCTTTTCATTCTTTCATTTCTTTTCATTCTTTCATTTAAAAACATTTCTATATTTATATAATGAATCTCATTATTAGTTTTTACTTCTCTCTAATGGAAAACTTTATAAATATGTTTTAAGAAGATTGTATTATCTTTATTAGGTAATTAATAATGGACAAGAAAAAGGTGATCTTGACAGTAATTTCTTTAGTTTTTGTTATGAGTCTTGCTTCTAGTTTTGTTTTTGCGCAATCAATAGCAGATTCTTTTTCAAAAATATCTGATTCCTTCGCTGGTTTCAATCCAGGGGAATATTATAACACTTCCCCTTATATTTGGGATGCTGTTTTCTTATTCTTTATTGTTTATGCAATAAGTAATGCTGTCCTAGCAACAAATTGGGAGGGAAGAGGTAGCAAAGTTGCTATTGCTTTTGCGGCTCTCGCGACTGCAGGAACAATAGTAACATTAAACATTTATGGTAGGACTCTTCTTGGAGATGGTGGTCCTTTACTCCTTACAATTCTTGCTCTGGCAGCTGGTCTTGCTGTTTGGAAGATGTTTAAAGGAGAGAAAAACAAGACCTTGATGGCTGTTGTTTTCTTGGTTCTTTATTTGGGGCTTACCAACGCATATCCATTTCTTGGTGATTTTATAGATAACATCCCCTATTTAGGGGGTATCATTAGCATAGCACTGGTTGTTGCTTTCTTCATCGCTTTTTTCGGAATGTTTGGTATGTTTGGAAACCGAGACCCGGCAGAGGTTGCATACAATGTAGGGAGGTTTAGTCCTTCACGATTATTGGGTGCTACAAAAAGAGGTGCTGCTGCAAATGATGATGAAGACCAATCTGTTTTAGACGCTGAAGCAGATGTTGATAATGCGGAGATGCGCACAGAAGCTCAAGTGTTGCAAATTCTAAGAGGCTTGGAAAAAAAAGTTGCTGGATTATCTAAGGGGTTGAGAAAAGGGGATCATAAGAGCGCACCATTTGATCAACAAAGGTTTAATGAGATCAGTTCTGAATGGGGAGTATTGCTTTCTGAATTACAAAAACTGGATAATTATGAAAATATGGAAGTCCAATTGGAAAAAAATGTTGAAAAGAGAGCAAATAAATCAAACAAAGCAGAAGCTAAAAGAATTGTAACCCTTAGAAAAAGAATAGTAGATGAAAAAAATCTGTTGGAAGTTCTTAAAACAACTATTGGAAAAATACTTGGCGGAATAAAAGAAGGCCAGTATAGGGATGCTGAGGACGAGATAAGAAATGCAAGAAGAGTTGTAAGGTTATTGATAAATGTTAATTCTAAGCAAGAATCGGCTTTAAAAGCAACAGCCTAACCCAAAGCAATAAACCCGTATATTAATCCTATTACTCCTATTATGACTATTAATCCTGAATATAAAGGCCCAGTAACTGGTATGAATGCTGGCATGAAGTTTTGTATGAATGGTATTATTCCTCCTAGTACGGTTAGTAAGGCAATCACTATTGTGACGAATTTCTCAAAACCAAACAATAAACTGTTGAGGATACCATAGAGCAGGGCAATAATTCCTATGGCTATTATTGAGAATTGGTATCCTGGTTGGGAACCCAAAGAACTTGGAACTATCCCTATGTTTCCAAGGAAAGGCAACACTCCCGCTAACATTATTAGGACTCCGAGAAATGTGATCATTATTTTCATGTTAACCTCTTTTTTATTATTTAATTGTCAGAGCATATTTAAAGTTTTTTAAAAACACTATATGTCTAGTACTTAAACTAACAGAATCAAGAGATAGAATTAGCATAATCTTCAAAACATATTCTCGTTGATTTTCTAAAATAAGTATGTGTCCTGCATTAGGAATCATAACTATTTGTCTTAAGGGAGAATTATCGCAAGTTTGGTAAATTATTTCCGCACTTATGGGGGCCACGGTATTATCGTTTTTGGATTGGATTATATACACTGGGACAGTAATTTTCTTCATTTCTTTTTGTAGTAATTTAGATAGGTCATTTAACTGAACCATCCCTTTATAGGTCATTACGTTATAAAATTCATACTCTAGCAATCTTGTGATATCTTGAATGTCAAAAGCAGCAAATTTTTTCTTTTTGTAATTATCTCTAAATTTCCTCTCCATTCTTTCTCTCATAATCAAATAATTCTTTTCTAAATCATTTTTATTCAATGGAGATTCTGCAATCTGTTCTGTCAATAAATCTTGGAATTCTCTGTCTATCCTAGCAAGAAATTCTTTAGTCAGTTTATCTTCAAAATTTTCATCAAAATTTGTAAATTGATAAGATTTTAAAGAATCGGCAATGTTTTTTATTCTAGCTTTAATAAGATTAATTGAGCTTTTTTTCATAAATCTAAGATTTGATTTTTTCATAGCCAAAAATATGGCTTTAGATCCGTGGGGGATGAATTTGTCAACTTTCACTTCTAGTGGAGACTTAATAAAAGCGTTAATGGGAATCACTGCCTTGATTTTATCAGAATTTTCTTTTTTAGTAGATAGGAATAAAGAAACCATACCTCCTAAGGACAATCCGGTCACGATCAAAGGATGGTTTCCATTTTTTTCATAGAAATAATCCAAGCATCTTTGTCCAAAGCTACAAACTTCTTCTGTGGAAGTATTATAAAATTCATCTTCAGTAGTGCCATGTCCGGGAAATCTAGGAGCAAATACAGTATATCCTCTAGAAACAAAATAGCCTGCCATCTCTCTATTTTCCTCAGGAGTATTTGCATAACTATGAAATATTAGGATGGCTTTCTTTGATTTTTCTCCAGAATAGAGGGATTCTTTTCTAATCTGGTTATTAGTTACTCCGACAATCTGTTTAGTTCTTGTTAGAATAATTAAAATTCCTTTCTTGAAACCAAAAGAATTCCCTAAAATTTTATTTTCAGAATCGATAGAAAACCTCAAAGAATTAAGGTTATTGTTTTCTACATATCCTATTTGAGTTTCTAAAACTTTTTTGTAATTTGATAACTTTTTTATTATATTATCGAATTCTGACTTGGTTCGGGATAATAGTTGATTGAAAAATTCTTCATTTTTCAAAACTGCATAGCTTCTCCTCTTCGCTTCTTCAACATTATTGATTTTGTAGGATCTATGCAGTGCTTTTATTCCTAGCTCTTCAGAAATGCTATGGAGTCTGGTTGCAGACAATATTAATAAATGTTTTAGAAACAGTTCATCTAATTTCCCTAGTTTCTGAAGTTTTTGAAGATTATCTAAAATTTTAAGGTTTAATCTCAGAAATTCTGCTTTAGTTTTATCATAATTTCTCATGTCAGAATTCAATAAATTCTCTAAGAGTCTTTTCTTTTTATCTAGATTGTCAAAAAGTTTATTTAAGACCCTTATTATCGGTCTTGATTCTTTTTGTAGTTGTTTTACTGCCTTTAGCTCTCCCTCTTTTTCTTTCTTAGCAAACAACCATCCTAACAGTTCCATATAGTAAATCAAAATCTAGGAAATATATAAGTTTCTATTTAATGTCGTTAACTCAAAAGTGCCCTTCATTTCAAATGAATTTTCATTATTCAAATATCAACTTTTAAAAAAGCCTAAACAAAACATTTATATATTAATCTTGGGGGGGGGATTTGTACATGGCTACTATTGATCCTACAACAATAGATTCTTCTGAAACTCTTAATCAATTAAGGATAGATGCCAGACAGTTCTTACCGGAAGTACTGAAGAGCATAAAAAAAATAACTAAGTCTAAGTGGGAAGAAAAATCTGGGCATTTAGAAAAAGGTTTTAGGAACTTGTTGTATGCAGAATCTGTTTACCAAAAGATTAAAGTAAAATTTTTGTATATTGCTTTGAACACTGCTGAACAGATAGCTGCGAAAGTACAAGAGGATCCTGTAGAGAATGCTAAACTGATTGGAGCTTTTTCTGAATTAACAAATATGCTTACTAGGATTGATACTGAGAATGCTTATGAGGAAAGAAAAGCAACGAATATGCGTACCGTATCAAGGCAGGTTTTGAGTAAGATAAGGGCATTGGAAAAAAGCACAAAATCGTTTATAGCTTCTAACAGTCAAAGGTTTGCTGCTAATGATAACGCTAGGCAAGACCGGAGGGTGGCATAATGCAAATTAAACTAACAAAAAAACCTAAGAATTGTACTTTGATAGAGGGTTTTCCTGGTTTTGGGCTGGTGGGAACTATCGCATCTGAATTTTTATTAGAACATTTGGATGTTGAGCAGATTGGTAAGATAACTTTCGATGATATGCCGGCTATGGTTGCGATACATGAAGGGAAGCTTGTTGAGCCTTTAGGAATTTTTTACAATAAAAAAAACAATATTATTATTCTACACGCGGTAATTGCTTCTGCTGGGTTAGAATGGAAATTAGCAGATGTTGTTCTGGATCTTGCGAAACAGCTTAATGTTAAAGAGATAATAAGTTTGGAAGGTGTCGGGAGCAATGTTGAATCAACAACTTCAAGAGTTTTTTTCTATACTAATCATGGGAGTGCGAAAACCAAATTTAAGAAATTAAAGATAGAACAACTTATGGAAAGCATTATTATCGGTGTTACCGGAGCTGTCATGATTAAAGCTGATGGTCTAAAAGCTAGTAGCATTTTTGCAGAAACTCACAGCAAACTTCCGGATAGCAAGGCAGCGGCCAAGGTCATAGAGGTTCTTGACAAGTACATGAAGCTTAAAGTTAATTATAAGCCTTTGTTGAATCAGGCACAACAGTTCGAATTTAAGCTTAAGACTATGCTTTCTGAAGGGCAGAAGGTGCAAGAATTAAGTGATAAGAAACGTATGAGTTATGTTGGTTAAAGTTATTTCTTTTTGATTATCTTTTTTTCAAAGCATTACAAATTAAATAAGGAATAATTTTTATAGTAAATTTAGTTAATCTAAAGATTATGAATAGAAAAACTATTTTACCTATACTTTTAATCATCTTACTTTCATTAGTTTCTTATTTTAACATTTTTGATAATGAGTTTGTGTGGGATGACCACATTTTTATTCTTGAGAATTCTGACATAAGGTCATTTTCTAACTTGCCATTGTTCTTCAAAGAGGATATGGATGGTTTGTACAGACCTCTCAGAACGGCATATTATACTTTTATTTATTCAATTGCAGGAAAGAACGAGCTTATTTATCATGTTAACGGCATTTTCCTTCACATAATAATTTCAATTTTGATTTATTTCGTTATTTTTGAAATAGTCCAAAAAAGAAATATTTCTCTTGTTGCTGCGTTAATCTTTTCTGCACATCCGATACATACTGGTCGTGTTACCAATATCACTGCAAGTTTTGACATGATTGGAATACTGTTCATGTTGTTATCATTTTATTTGTACGTAAAGTATGCTAAAACGGAAAAAAGAAAATTTTTCTTACTTTCCTCACTATCTTTCCTAATCGCAGTATTCTCTTCTGAGGAAGCTATAACTTTGCCATTGTTAGTTATTCTGTACGAATTCACTTTTAACAGAGAAAGATTCACTAAAAAAACATCAAAAAATAATATTCTAAAAAATTATGTCCCCTTGTTTGCAATTGCTTTATTCTACCTCATAATAAGGTTTAATGTTTTGGGTTTTTCAGGACGTCAAGAAACTTATCTTGCCGGAACTTTTGTTCTCACCATGTTTACAATGCTTAAAGTTTATATTAATTATATCTGGATTCTAATATATCCCATTAACCTGACTTTGTTCCATGATATTAAACCAGCAACATCATTTTTTAATTTTGAAGTATTAATTTCATTATTGTTCTTAATGGGAATATTTTTCCTTACAATCAGGTATAGAAAACATAAACTTTTGTTCTTTTCTGTTTTTTGGTTTTTTATAACTTTGATTCCTGCATCTAATATTTTGCCTTTACAAGTTTTCATGGCGGAAAGATACTTGTACATACCCTCTATCGCTTTTGCATTATTGGTTTCTTATTCTTTATTTAATTTAAAATTAAATTTTGTCAAAACTACATTGTTGAAAAAAATAATTATTATTTTTATTGTTTTGTTGTTGTTTTTTTATGTTGCAAAAACATTGGACCGAAATGATGATTGGCAAAATAATTTAACTTTATGGAAAAAAACAGTATTGACTAATCCTGAAAATAGTAGGGCGCATGATAATTTGGGATTCACGTACGACCATAGGGGGATGGAAGAAAAGGCTTTGGCAGAATTTGAGACTGCTGTTGCGCTACAAAAAGATAATTTTCGAGCATTAGCTAATTTAGGAGTATCTTACGCAAAAGCAGGAAGGTACAACGAATCTTTGGAAGTTTTACAAAAATCATTACAATTTAGAGAGTATCATAAAACTTATGATAAGTTAGGATTAATCTACGTTAGATTAGGAGATCTTGACAAGGCTATTGAAAGTTTTAGGAGTGCAATAAGAATAAATTCTAGGTACGCAAAAGCGTATAATGATCTAGGAACAGTTTACGGAAGACTTGGAAAGTTTGATCTTGCGATGCAGAGTTTTAATGAAGCCATAATGATAGATCCGGATTATGACGGCGCACATTACAACAAAGGAATCTTGTTGGATTATTTAGGAGACAAAGACCTTGCAGCTAAAGAATTTGAAATAGCACTTTCCTTAGAACCTGAAAACGAGATATATAAGAAAAAGCTTAGAAGAATGCCTTGAATTCTCCTACTTCTAATCCTGTTTTGGTAAATTTAAGCAAGTTCATTCCTGGAATGATATTACTCCCGCGCATTTTCTTTACGGCTAATGTCCGGTTCACATTCTTGCTTGTGTCATGCAATTGTAGTTGAATAACTCCATCGCAAGCATACTCTGAAACTCCATCTTTGGTAAGCATGTCTGTTCCTGGAACAGAATCAGTTATAAAAAAAGTTGTTGCTCCAATATCATTAATTCTGTTTATGAACAGGTAGGTAAATTGAGAAATGTCTTCAAAAGGTGCAAACCCAGCTATTTTCAATATTTTTCTGTTACTTATGATTCCAGTTGGATCTGGTTGATCTTTAAGTGGAAGGTCAAACATCCTTGCATTGATGTTTAAAGCAGATAATGAATCTATAACTATTCTTTTTGCTTTTATCTTTCTGGCTTTTTCTTCTATTTTGTCAATAATCTTATATCCTTTCCGATCTATAGGTATTCTTAGGAATTCAAATTTCTTTTTTTTCTGCAGATCTTCAAGATCCCATCCGAAATTTTTAGCGTAATAATTCAATTTTTCCGGGTAATCTTCTACTGTTACAAAAAGAGCGTTCTCCTTAGATTTTTTTATTCCGCTATGTAGAACTTGCATTCCTATAATCTGTGGATTTGATGAGTTTATAGAAAATAAAACTTGTAAAAAACTTGAATGTGTTTTTAATCAATATATCTTCAATCATACTTGCAAGAATCTTGAATGCAAAAATTTTGAGATAATAGAAAATAATGATTGTAGAGAATGTCTTCCTAATCAGAAAGTGCAAAATAACACTTGTATCAGCTTTGTATGTAAGCTGGATGAGGAATACCGAGATCATGAATGTAAGAAGCTTGAATGCGAACTTTTTGAGAAAGCCCAAAATCATGCTTGTGTACACGACAATTTTTTGGTTTTTAAGTTGGTTTTAGAATTAATTGTGATTGTGGGGATAGCATTTCTTCTGTTCATGGACATAAAAAAATATAAGAAAAACCATAAACCAGAGTCTGAGGACAAGATTTATAAACCGGATATCAAGAAAGAAAAAGAGAACATAACAACATGAAAATTGCAATAAGAACAGTAACATTCACACTTGTTTTTTTATTTCTAATAAACTCAGTTTTAGGAGTTAGCATAGGTATAAGTCCGGGTAGGGTAACCTTTGAAAATTTATTGCAAGAGGGATATGCGGAAAGAACAGTAACTATATCTACAAATTCCGAAGAAATTCTTTCGGGAACAGCAAGACCAAGAGGGGATATAAGTAGGTGGGTTAGCTTTAATCCTGACACCAGGGATTTCCAGATATCTAAAAGCAATCCCTACAAACTTAAAGTTGTAGTGCAGCCTCCGGAAGACATCCCAAATGGAAATTATTCTGGAAGCATTGAATTTGTCACGGACACAATCGGAAGTGTAGAGGGAAGGGCAGGAGGAATTGTGAAGGCTGCCGTAACTCAATTGCTTAACGTGGAAGTTTCCGGGGATGAGATCATAGAATGTCGCGCAGGAGCTTTCTCTATTAAAGATGCTGAGATAGGTTTTCCTTTAGAGTTTGCAGCTACGGTCATCAATGATGGTAACGTACGTTTAAATCCTACTTTTACTTTTGATTTTCAGGATCAATATCAGGAAGGGACAGTTTTGCAGGAAGAATTAGTTGGGCAACAAGTTCTTCCAACAACAGAAAGCAGGATAACTGGGCGTATAGATCAAGAGTTGGGTGTCGGTCAATATTGGGTGGATGCTAGGGCTGAAGAATGTGATACTGAACAAATCTTGACATTCTCAGTTGTTGAAAAAGGAGGAATCATAGATAATGGAGTTCTTAAATCTATATTTAACAAGCCTTGGGTGGCAGTAGGAGAACCAGTTGAATTTATAATTAAATTTGCTAATCAAGGAAAGAGGGATGTTTCTGCAATCTTTAAGGGAACTATTAGGTTGAATGATAAGATAGTAGAGGTCATAGAAACAGAAGAGGTTATTGTTCCCGCTGGAAAAGAGGAAGATATTTCTGTTTTTTACACTCCGATAGAATCAGGAAGGCATGTGCTTTCTGGTAGGATAACTTATAACAAAAAACTCACATTTGAGAAAAGCTCCATCCTGAATGTTGAAGTTTCTGGAGAGGTCAAAGAATCTTTCAACATATTTCCATTGTTATTATATCTGATAATAGTTATAACAATCTTGTTCATAATAAGAAAAATTTTGAAAGAAAAAAGAAAGAATTTCTAAAGTTCAGTTTTTCCAAACTTAACATCTAATGGGTTTTTCCCAAGTTCTTCTTGCCATGCATCTCCTATGTTTTTGAGGGCATTGCTAAAGTCTCCGGAAATTTTGTAAGTTTTTTTGTAAAGATCGTAATCAATAAGCCCCATTGCTCTCATAGGAGTTAAGATCCTATCATAAAACTGTCTTTTGTTATACGATAATTTAACTTGCTTACCTTTGTATGGTTCTTCTTCAATTTCTGTTACAACTTCTCCTTCATTGAGTTTTGTTGCAAATAAGCTTAATTTCATCTTGCTTATTTCTCCGTTGTTTTGTTTCATGAAATCAACGAGAACTTTTCCCACAATCTTTTGTTGTGTCGTCGAGAAAACAATTTCAAATACATTTGCTGGAATATTATTCTGATCAAAAAGTAATACCATTTTTCCACCCCAAGTACAATAGGTTTAGACTAATATATAAATATTATGCTTTTTCACACTAATGTTTAATTGTATATACTGATTTAAGATAGTTACCTTCTTTGAGTGAGGATAAAAGTTTATAATCCTGATTAGACAATCAAAGAATGAAATTAGTTGAAACTATATTAAATTTAGGTATTTAGGTAGATTTAATCAAATTGATAAATCAAAAAAAAGGGGAGTGGGTATTTTATGCACCTATTTCTGAACTAAAATGAAAGTTTTAATGTTTGGCTGGGAATTTCCTCCGTACAGTTCAGGAGGTCTAGGAACAGCTTGCTATGGTTTAACAAAAGGTTTAAGCAGACAAAACATGGAGGTTACTTTTGTTGTCCCGTATGATGTCGAGATAGAAAGTGATTTCGTAAAACTCCTTTCCACAAATATCAAAATAAAAAGAATAAAGTCTTTGTTACAACCGTATCTTTCTTCTGCATCGTATAGCACTATCTTATCTAAGAAAAAGAAACGTCCCTTTCCAAAAATTTACGGGGAAACTTTATTTGAGGAAGTTTATCGGTACGGGGAAGCTGCTAAGGAAATAGCAATGGAAGAAGACTTTGATATAATTCATTGTCATGACTGGTTAACATTTAAAGCTGGAATCAACGCAAAAGAATTATCCGGTAAACCTTTGGTTGTGCATGTGCACGCAACAGAATTTGACAGAACTGGTGGTCATGGAGTTAATCAACAAGTGTATGATACTGAACGGGGAGGCATGGAGAAAGCTGACCGGATAATTGCAGTAAGTAATTATACTAAACAAAAAATTGTTCAGCATTATGGTATTCATCCTGATAAAATAATTGTGGTGCACAATGCAATAGAAATTCCGGAAGAGATTCACTTCGATATCAATAAGCAAGACAAAGTTGTTTTGTTTCTTGGACGTTTAACATTACAAAAAGGACCAGATTATTTCTTGTATGCAGCAAAGAAAGTTTTGGGGTATGACCCTCACATAAAGTTCATAATTGCAGGTTCTGGAGACATGGAACGTTTTATTATAGAAAAGTCCGCAGAACTAGGCATAAGCAGCAATGTTCTTTTTGCAGGATTCCTTGAAGGCAATGATGTTTATCGTGCGTATAGGATGGCAGACTTGTATGTCATGCCCTCAGTCTCAGAACCTTTTGGTCTTACAGCCCTAGAATCCATGAGGTCTGGAACACCAGTCTTGATCTCTAACCAAAGTGGGGTGTCTGAAGTAATAACACATTGTCTTAAAGCCGATTTTTGGGATGTTAATGATATAGCAAATAAGATTGTTGCGGCTTTAAAATATTCGGAGTTACATCATACTTTGAAAGAACATGGTTCATTGGAATCTCATAGATTTAATTGGAATGAGCCTGCAAAGAAATGTGTGGATATCTATAATAGCTTGATGTAAAGACAATATTTAAATATGAATGAAACTTCATTTTCTTAAATCATAATTTATTTTTTATTTTAATCAATTTCTGGTTATTGCAGAAAAAAGAGTTGGCAATATGGTAAGCTTATGTTTTTATTTTCAAGTTCATCAACCCGCACGGCTTAGAAAGTACACTGTTTTTGAGATAAATAATAATCATGATTATTTTGACCATAAGAAGAATAGGGAGATAGCAAAAAAAGTTGCGAATAAATGTTATCTTCCAACAAACAAGCTGATTCTTGATCTAATAAAGAAGCATTCTGGAGCCTTTAAGGTAAGTTATAGCATAACCGGAACTGCTTTGGAGCAGTTTGAAGAATATGTTCCGGAAGTCATACAATCTTTTCAGGAACTTGCAGACACAAAGCAAGTTGAATTTCTGAGTGAAACGTACCATCATTCGCTCTCTTTTTTGTATTCTAAAGATGAGTTTAGAGAACAAGTAAGCATGCACAAAGAAAAGATGCTCAAGTTATTTAATTATAAACCTAAAGTTTTCAGGAACACTGAACTTATTTTTAATAATGAGCTTGGAAATTTTATTGAAGGCATGGGTTATAAAGGAATTCTTGCGGAGGGTGCGGATCATGTCCTTGGATGGAGAAGTCCTAATTTTGTTTATCGACCAAAGACCTGCAATAAAATAAAATTGCTTTTGAAAAACTACAAGCTTAGTGATGACATCGCATTTAGGTTTTCTGAGAAAAGTTGGAAAGAGCATCCTTTAACTATTGAAAAATTTTCTCAGTGGGTTAATGAGGTTAATGGCAATGGAAATTTGATTAATCTGTTCATGGATTATGAGACTTTTGGGGAACATCAATGGTCTCAGACAGGAATTTTTAGATTTTTGAAAAATCTTCCAACAGAAATCTTAAAGCATCCCGATAATAATTTCGTTACGCCTTCAGAAGCCGTTGAAAAGTATGATGTTACATCCGAATTGGACATCCACAATCCTGTCAGTTGGGCGGACGTTGAGCGGGACTTAAGTGCCTGGTTGGGAAATAAGATGCAAACAGAATCTTTGAGGGAGATATATGCTATAGAGCAACAAGTTAAGGATTCTAAAGATAGTAAGCTGATAGAAGATTGGAGGAAATTGCAAACTTCTGATCATTTTTATTATATGTGCACTAAATGGTTTGCGGATGGAGATGTACATAAGTACTTTAACCCTTATGATAGCCCTTATGATAGTTACATATTTTTTATGAATGCACTTAACGATGTTATGGGTAGGATAAGAAATCATGAACTTTCCAAAGAAAACATTCAGAACTTTGCGGAGTCAAAAGCATAGTATGTTGAATTAATTAACAATTTTCAGTTTCAGATGTTTTTTGCTTGCAGAAATCCATGGGTGATAAATAGAAAACTTTATAAGATTGTAATCTTTTATTTTTGTTATCAGTAAAGAAGAGGTGGGGTAAATGGGAAACAAAAAACACGTGTTACGAAATATAAATTCTGAAAGTTCTTTCAAGTCTATTGATGGTGCTGAGATAAGCAGTCTTCTTGAGCTTGCTGATTCGTTTGCTCGCATGTCAGATGATTCTTATTATTATCATGTTACCGAAGAAAGAAACGATTTTGGAAATTGGGTTAGGGATTTATTCCAGGAGCATGAACTCGCAGATAGCTTGCATAGAACTGACAGCAGGGTGGAAGCTCAAGCAACTGTTCTTAAGTTTTTAGTGGACAAATTAAAATAAAAAAGATGGTCAAAAAATATTTTGCATTAATCTTATTTGTTTTAGTATTATTTTCAGTAAGTGTGTTTGCAGAAGATCCATCTAGATTACTTTCTAATTCTGAAGATTGGAAAGATGTGTATTCTACCATACAGTACGGAATTTTTAATGATAAGTCAGCTGATTTTTTGGTTAGTAACAGACACGCTACTTTGATATTGAATCAGATATCCACCAATGATCACATCTGGGCGATATCATCCGAGGAAGTTCCTTTTATTGTCGGCTATCAAAATCTTTTGCAGGGCAGAGGTTACTCTTCCGAAGAATTCACATTTGAAAATGTCAATCTTGGTCTGGGAGAGTTATTGGAAGATGTAACTAAGTTCATCATTTTGGATGATGCTTACGGATACAATGCAATATCTGTTGCTCCGTACGCTGCCGTGACTAAAAGCTATGTCTTGTTTGCAGATGAAGATAATATAAATGATGTAGAAGATTTTCTTGATGAACGGAATGTAGAAAGCCTGATAATTTATGGTCAAGTAGATAGAGAAGTAAAAGACTCTCTTGCAAAATATGACCCAGAAACAATCAATGAAGAGGGAGACCGTTTTTTAAATAACATTGAGATTGTGAAAAAATATCAAGAAGTTGCAAATTCAAAACAAGCAATCCTTACGAATGGAGAATTTATTGAGAAGGAATTAATGTCCGGTTCCGAACCCGTGGTTTTTATCGGAACGAATAATGTTCCGGATGTTGTTCGTGATTACATCGCAGAATCAGACATAGAAGTGGGAGTTCTTATCGGGAATGAGCTTGTGGGGACTGCAACTTTTATACGTAGGCAGTTAGGAATAAGTGTTTTCGTGAAGTTCGCTCAGGGAGCAAGAAATCCTGAAGGGGCAATTTCCCAAGTTGAAGCTTTGGACATGTTTTATCTTCCAGTGTACAATGTTAATTTAGAGATTGAGAGTATTCGTTATAATCGTGCAACTGGGAAGTTGGAAGTAACTATTAGGAATATTGAGGATCAAGCATCTTATTTTATTGGAACTTATTCTTTGACGGCTGCCGATGGTACTAGAGTTACTGTTGGAGATGTTGGAGCAAATTTTATTGATGGGAATGAATTAAAGACAATTGTTTATGATATAGATCAGCTTCCGGAAGGTAGTTTGAGTGTAGATATTTTTGTTATCTATGGAGAAAGTCCTGCTTCCCTTGAAAAAGAAATAAGGAAGACTTTGGACGTTGAATCTGTAAGGGTTTTAGACGCTTGTGAAATAACAATAAATGAGATCACTGTTAATCTGCGCAACAAACAATTCTATGTTAATGTTGAAAATATCGGAAGTGCAGATTGCTATGTGGACATGGAGCTTGTTGACCTACGTATAGCAGGAGAAAAGACCACTCTTGGAATGGAAGACGTTGTTAAGCTTAAGTTCGGAGAAGACAAGAGTTTAAGGATTAAGGTTGCTGATTTTGAAGAAGAAGATGTAGAAGATAATGAACGTATAAAGGTTAGGGCTTATTACGGTGAAAGAGAAACAAGTTTGATCAAAATTTTAGAAGGTAACTTTGATTTATTGATTAAAGGTATTGACTTCCTGTTCTACGGACTGTTAGTAGTGATAGTAATCTTGCTATGGTTAATCTTGTTTAAGAGAAGAAAAAAACCAGCACAGCATGTACCTCATCACACACATCAGCATGTACACGAACATAAGAAATAATTTATTTTTTATTAATTTTATTTTCATCGGGGGATTAAATTTTTTTTTGTTGATTGCATTGTCAGGTTTCTAGTTTTTTTGTCACTAATTCTCAAGTTAAGTTATTAATTTATTACATAAATTAAGCCAAAATAGAAACATTTAAATATAAGTTATACTATTATATCCATTAGCATACAAAAATGTATACTAATTGACTAAAAACAACACAAATAGACGAAAAACAAAATGGAACTTGCAACATTATTCACGGAACAAAAATGGAACATTCTCTCATCGTTATCTGAGAAACCCTACAGTCCACTACAACTTGCAGAGAAATTAGATACAACAATGGCAAACATTAGCCAACAACTAAGACTTTTAGAAGCTTTTAATCTGGTAAAAAAAGAAAAAATACGGAATAGGGACAAAGGAAAACCCAGATCTTTATTTTCTTTGGTAGATAATCATGCTTATTTGATATCTTCCATGGATAGTTTTGCAGAAAAAAAGCTAATCAAAGTAAATCAGCATCAAAGCATTGTTCTAAAGATATGGTACATAGAAAATCAAGAATTACAATATTCTACAGAAAAATTATACTGGGATCTTATTGATGACCTGGATAATATAGATTTTATTGGTGTTGATGAAGTAAACTCGGAGATAATAATCGTTACTGAAAATAAAAAAGTATCTGACGCAATAAAGATAATTCCAAACGCAAAAACAGTTTCAAAGAACAACCTAGAAAAAATTTCAAATAAAGAAAACTTCCATACAATTCACGATCCAAAAAATATCATTGAAGAGAAATAATAGTAACCGAGCAGGAATCATATTGTCAAAAACGCACCCCGATACCTTTTGACTTTTGCCGTTCCTGCCTTAATGTACACAATTAAAATTGGAGGAAATAACAAATGAAAATGTTTAGACTATCTTTGATGATTTTTGCACTATCTTTATACAGCATTGCTGTTTTTTCAGCCCCGCTAGGTCCTGCAAGCCTTGCTGAAGGTGCTGATGAGAGGAGGGATGGGGGTACTGATACTACCTCTGGTACCTTGACTCAAGCTGATGCAGGAAACATGACTTCTATGACAATAAATTCTACTGCTATTTCTCAAAGATGGCAAGGTTATTATGGTAATGTTTCTGGCACCATAACTTTGGATGATGGTCAAAACAACACATTATACAGTTGGGATATTGCAAATCCTGCTGGAGAGATTTATGCTGTTAATGATTCAAAGTCCGTTGCCTGGACTCAGGTTCAGTGTTTGAATTTTACTGCAGGAGACACATCTGATAATGTTACTTTGACTGCTTTGGAGAATTCGTTGGGTATGAACTCTGCTGATCCTGATGGTGTGAATGAGACTTTTAATTTATCTAGGGGTGGATCTTTCACGGTTGGTAGTTCTGTTACTATTGGTGATGATAGTGGTTGTAGTTGGGCGTCGCTTAACACTGATAATGGTCCGGACACGGTAAGGTTTAATGAGACTATCTTGTCAGACAATACTAGTAATCATAATGTTATTTACACAACAGTCATTGAAGAATCTTTAACAGGTTTCTCTGGAAGTTCTTTGGATTTTGAGATGATTGTTGGTGATGATGGTGATACGGTTGCTGCAACCGATTACTATTTTTATGTTGAGCTATCTTAAGATAGCCATTTTTTATTTTTTAATTATTTATTCTTGATTTTTTTGTTCTATTTTTCTCTTTATTTTTCTAATATCTTTTTTATTTAATTCTTTTAACCTATTTTTATTGTTTTCCGACTGTTAAATTTCATTTGATTGAGATATATTTTCTATTTTTTGGCAGTTTTCTTTATAAATATAATTAAGTAATTAGTTAATTATTGAAGTAAATAATTTAAGAAATTACAGTAAAAAAAGAAACATTTAAATATAAGCTAAGTCATAAGACCAATTAGGATACAAAAAGGTATACTCACAGCCAAATTGTGGGAATACTATATTGATACCCTAAATAGGCATACACGACGAGAAAAATCATCAAAACACACTCATAACAAGGCAGGAACCATCATTGTCAAAAACGCACCTCGATACCTTTTGACTCTCAACCGTTCCTGCCTTTTATGCTAATAATTAAAATTGAAAAGGAGGCAACCCTAAAAAATGAAAACAAACACATTAAAAACAATTTTTTTGATTCTTGCACTAGCAATTTTTAGTGCAGCAGTATTTGCACAGCCTCAGGGTCCAGCATCTCTAGCTGAGGGTGCTGATGAGAGGAGGGATGGTGGTGTTGATATTACTACCGGTACCTTAACTCAGGCTGATGCTGGAAACATGACTTCTATGACCATAAATTCTACAGTCATATCCTCCAGGTGGCAGGGTTATTATGGTAATGTGACTGGGACCATAACTTTGGATGATGGTCAGAATAATACTTTATACAGTTGGCAACTTATTAATCCTCAAGGAGAGATTTATGCTGTTAATGATAGTAAAACCGTTCAGTGGACTCAGGTTCAATGTTTGAATTTTAGTGTAGGGAGCACTAGGGATAATGTTACTTTGGCTGCTTTGGAGAATTCATTGGGTATGGGAACTAATGATGTGGATGGTGTGAATGAGACTTTTAATTTATCTAGGGGTGGATCTTTCACGGTAGGTAGTTCGGTTACTATCGGTGATGATAGCGGTTGTAGCTGGGTTTCACTGAACACTGACAACGGTCCTGACACGGTAAGGTTTAACGAGACTATCTTGTCTGACAACACAAGTAATCATAATGTTATCTACACAACAGTCATTGAAGAATCTTTAACAGGTTTCTCTGGAAGTTCTTTGGATTTCCAGATGATTGTTGGTGATGATGGTGATACGGTTGCTGCAACCGATTACTATTTTTATGTTGAGCTATCTTAAGATAGCCATTTTTTATTTTTTTTAAACTAGTTTGAAAACTGAAAAGGAAATGTAAATGCAAGTGAAAAAGAAAGTGATTACCTTACTTTTGTTATTGGTAGCAATAGCTTTACTCACCATAACAGCGTACGCACAGTCACAACCTCAAGGCCCTACTGGAATAAGTGAGGGTCTTGATGAAAGAAGACCTACTGCAGATCCGATATCAGTGCAGGCACAAGCAGGTAACGTAACTGCTCTTAAGATTAACGCTACAAGAATCACAAACCGGTGGCAGGGTTACTATGGGAACATAACTGGAACCATAACCTTGGATGATGCTGACAATAACACTCTTTACAGTTGGGATCTATTAAGTCCTGAAGGTGAAATTTATGCTGTTAATGATAGTAAATCCGTTTTGTGGTCACAGGTGATTTGTATGAATATGACTGATCCAACAACTGCTAATGTGAACGTTACTTTGACCGCTCTGGAGAATTCCTTGGGCATGGGCTCAAATGATGTCGATGGTGTTAATGAAACTTTTAACAATACTCGTGGAGGTTCTTTCACGGTTGGCAGTTCTGTCACAATAGGTGATGATAGTGGTTGTGGTTGGACCTCGCTCAATGTGAATGATGGGTCTGATGAAGTGAAGTTTAATGAAACTATTTTGACGGACAATGGTAGTAATCATAATGTTATCTATGCGGCAATCCTTGAACAAGATCAACAGGGTTTCCAAGGATCAAACCTGGATTTTCAGATGATTGTAGGAGATAATGGGGATGAGATAGAAGCAACAGAATATTATTTTTACGTGGAATTATCTTAAGGAGGAATAAAATGGGAATAATGCAAAATTTTGAGCCAGAATATATCAAGAAAATAGAGAAGATAACTTTTAACCAATTATCTAACTCGCACAAACCAGAGAAAAAAAGTTTTTTTCAATTACTTTTGGATAGAAACAAGACTAGGAGGGTCATAAGATGAAAATAGAGCAGATTGAAGAGCTTACTGGTAAAACCAGAAACGAAGTGGAAGAGCTCCTTCAAGAGGACGGATTCCTGAAATTAGATCTAACAGAAAGATAATCTGTTTATTTTTTGAACTGTCCGATTAGGAGGTAATAATTTGCACTCCAAAAAAAAAAGCAAGCAAACTTTCTAGAATTAAAATATACGTTTGGTAGAGGATAGTATAATGAAAAATTAGCAAAAAAATAGATGAGAATTAGAGTAAAGAAAAAAAATTTGGAACACGTATTTAGGTTATTATTCTTTTTAGTAGTTTTATTTATGTTGTTTGTAGGAACTTCTCTTACTTCAGAAACAGTTTTTGGTGGCAATGATACGAACAGAACAGTTTCAACAAAAGTGAATGTTAGTAACAGTCCTCCTTCTTTGGATCAAGTTGTGATAGAATCTCCCTTAGATTCCTTGGGAAATATAGATTTGGAGGCTGGAAATGCAACAACAGTTATTTGTAATGGAACTTTTTGGGATCCAAATAATTTCGATGATATAATTTCAGTAAATGCTACTCTATATAGGAGTATATCTGATCTTGGAGAAAAAGATGATAACAACACGTTTTATTCAAACACTAGCTGCTTGCAATCTGGACAGACCTGTGAACAAAATTCAGATATAAGGAATGGTTCTTGTAACTGCCAGTTTGCTGTGCAGTATTATGCAGAACCAGGAAACTGGCAATGTAATATGACTATCTCGGATGGGGATGGACTTTCAGATATCAATAATTCTCCAGACACATTCCTTAATGAGATTTTGGGCATAGATGTAGGAACTTTGATTATTGATTATGGTAACTTGTCTGTTACCGAAATTTCAAGACCGATTATCCAGAATCTTACTAATATTGGCAATGTTCCTTTAAACATAACGGTGAGAGGTTATGGGGGAGATAATGAAACTACTGGCCAGAATGTTTCTATGGTGTGTGATCCTTCTGTTGCAGTTTCAAATATTTCGTTTAATTCTCAGAGGTTCACTGTTTATAATGATACTCCGTTTGCCAATATGATTAATCTTACGAATCAAACAAGGCAGATAGGAAATCTTACGATTCCTAAGAGAATAAATAACACTTGGCTCGCGAACAGTTCAAACGCTACTTTTTGGAGATTGCAGATTCCTATCGGGGCAGGAGGGTTATGTAATGGTACAATAATTTTTGGTGCAGTTGATGCAACAGATAATTAGTAGATTACTGCAACAACCACTCTTTTTATCTGTTCAAATCGTATTTTTCCTGGATCAGCATCCTGATTATTGTCTCCTTTGATCTTGAAGTACGTTCCTTCTTTGTCAGTATTTTTTTCTATAACTCTATGGGTTACCGTACCTTCTTTGTATTTTGATTGATACGCTACTATGTCTCCAACTTCTATGTCTGATTCTGATTTTGGAATTATTTCTATTGCGTTGCTTTCTGAATCAAGAACTGGATCCATTGAATTGGTGTCTGTGAACATTGCCCATTCCGGATTTTTTATTTCTAAAATAACTTGATTGTCATATACTTTTATCTGATTCATTTTTATCCAGTTCTGGGGGGAAGGTTTTTCTTTGTTTTCTTCTTCTGCAAATAGTTTTTCTATCTCTTCGAACCTGAGTACAGCATTTAGATAATTTTCATTTGTTTTCGAGGGGGTATTTTCTGTATAAGAATTATTGTAGTATTTTGCTTCAACATCTAATATCTTAGTGTAAAAACTACCTGTAACTAACCCTATGGAGAATGCTATCAACATCAAAATCAATATTTTTTTTATCATACTCTCCCAACTATTACTATCACTAGAAAGTAGTATATATCTTATTTAAATCTTTTCATTTATTTAGTATTATGAAGTGGTAAATTAACTAAAAATGGAAGTTGGATATAATGGTAAAGTTTATAAGCAATTATCTAAAGAAAGGAGTAATGAGGTGCGTAAAGTTTCTATTAGCTCTTACAATTTTTCTTTTGATAGGTGGATGTGTTCAAGAAGTGCAACAAGAATCCTCCAAAACATTTTCGAGTGATGAACATGGATTCTCATTTATTTTTCCAGTAGGATGGGAAGAGATAACAGAAGACCTCCCGAATAACTGGGCAATCGTTAAAGGAGATAATGCGATGATATCCTCCCGAATAACTGGGCAATCGTTAAAGGAGATAATGCGATGATATTTACTGTGGAGGATGCAAAAGTCTTGAATCTTGCTGCATTGGGGAAGATAAGAGCATTAGGAGACATATATCCTGCTAACACTGGAACTTTTGAGCAAGAAAAAGTAGATAGAATTAATGAGCTTGTAAATCCCGTTTCTTTCAATGACCAAGAGTGGTACACTTATGCAATACAATTTGCAGATAAAGAAGCTAAATCAATTGTGTCAGGAACGATTTGTAATGGAAATGAAATAACTTTGGTCATGATATCTGATTTTGATTCTTATGAAGGAATTAAAGAGTCTTATACTGAAATGCTTGAGACTTTTAGTTGTTAAATTTAGGTAAAAAGAGAGGAATATGGTATTTATCGTTAGCCTGAATGGGTTAAGCTATGCTTTTGTAGCATTAGTTCTATTTTATTCTTATTTTCATTTTTTTTCCAAAGAAAAAAACATACAAAGAATAGGAAACATTTTAGGGGTTAATGGTATCTTCTATCTTATTTTTGCACTTCTTCATTTTTCATGGACTTTTAACTATCTTGAACCTTCAGAACAAGATTTTATTTTTATGAATTTCATTCTTACTGTGATTACCAGTGTTTTGCTGATCTATACGGTATACAAGATAACTTCTAATAGGAATTTGGTGTACATCTTTATGCTGTTTATAACGTCTATTTTTGCAATTAATCTTGCGATAGAACAATTTTTTATTTTTTCTATGGTAGCTTCATATCTGGTTATGCTGCTGGTTTTTTTCGAACTTTCTTTCCATTCAAATTATTTTTTAAAAAAAGCAGGGATTTATGGAGTAATCGGCATTATTGTTTCTTCTTTCTATCTAGTGCTTTTGTTTTTTAATTCTGCTTACTTGAATCTTTACTGGTACATCCCAAATTTGTTCATCGCATTTTCATTTTATCTAATATATCTGGACATAAAGAATACTGGAATAATAGCTAGTTCTTCAATCAAGAAGGAAGTGACTATGATAAGCATATCTCTTACTTATCTTAAATTTATAATATTCATAATTTCAATAAGCGCTTTTGCTTTACTTAGTACAGTGTCCTTTCACGAACTGGGACATGCGCTA
>JADHVG010000071.1 GCA_016784105.1 Candidatus Woesearchaeota archaeon | reverse complement strand
TGTGTTTTTAGTTAAAAATAAAAAAATTAAATAAAAATTATACTTCTTTCGTTACTTGTTAGTTTTCTTTTTAGCTTTCTTTACGGGAGTGATAATTACATCGTTATCCCTAACTCTAATCCAATCTGCCAACCTTCTTGTCCAACCTTGCAATGCTAGCAAAGCTACTGGAGCTGCCCAATTTGCCCATCTTTCTACGAAATCCCAGATAGGTTGTCCTGCAATAGGTCTTAGTAAAGCTGTCCACAAACCCCAAATTCCTGCCCAAGCAAGCACAATTCTAATAGGGTAGAACAATGCTAAGAATGCTACAATAATATCCATCGCCCCGATAAGTGGCATTAAACTAATTGCATTAGACTCTGACAATCCTACTGCTTGAAAATAAGGTATCCAACTAGCTTTTGCACCTAACGCAAAAATACCATGTCCAAGAAAACTTCCAAAAATACCTATCCTAAGTAAACCTTCACCTGTGGTAAAATATTCTTTTAACTTCATCATACACATCATATCACCTCTTTTGATATTTTTTTAGAATAATCTTATTGGTTAAAAATGTTGCTATTTGTAAACTTTATCATGATGAGCAAAATCCACAAACAAAATAAAATTCTTTTCTTTGTCCACATTAAAAGTAAGAACAAAATGTTTATCAATATGTACTCTCTTAAGATGATTCAAAGGAAATCTTAAATTCTTGTATCTATCTATAGAATTTGAATCATTATTGATGATCTCTTTAATTTTTTTGTTAATAATCTCGAATTTCTTTTTATCTTTCTTCCTTAACTTCATTAAAGTAAACCTTAATTTATTATGTAAATCAAAATCAAACATTTTCACCTAATTTATCTAACTCCTTAAGGCTCATTTTTCTGTCGCCGTATTTGTTATGATGATCTTCACACATCATCAGAATTTTCTTAGTATACTCTTCAGTAGCTTCTTTTTCTACAACTTCTTCACCATATAATTCGATAAATTTGTTGATCGCTTCAGATTTATCATTAAGACTAAATTTAGCTTTAACGACGTTCAGAACTTTATTTGCATAATCACTTAAACTAATTCTCGCATAAACCATTTTGACCTCCGTGTGTATGTCGTGTGTATTTAGTGTACACTCTTGTATTTAAAGTTTTTGGTCAAATGTCGTTTTTCTAACTCGTAGTCTTACCCTCTACAATTGAAAAATGTTAATGTAGTGGGTAAGTCTTTTTAGAATAAAATGCTCTACCTATACTTCGATCACTTCATCTGCAACAACCTGGATCTTCTTAAAAAAATCTGATTTTTTATCTTCCTTGGCAATTGTTAATACAATAACTACTGGTGAACATTCTCTTACTTTATTAGCAAGATTATGGACAAAATTGATTAATGCTCTTGGTTTGTGATAGACTAGAAGATTAGAAAGTGAATCGATGAATATTAGCGGCGCGTGCAATTCTATATATTTATTAACTGCAATACTTAATTCTGTGAGTGCTTTTGGAGAAGAAATTAATTTGCAATTAGGAGGTACAATCTTTGGTTTAGTAATACTTGCTGTAACACAATCAATAAAAAAGAAATCTTTAACATTGATATTGTTTTTCTCAAAGCTACTAACTAAAGCATTATGACCTTTATTTGTAGTTACATAACAAACTTTTTTTCCTTTAAGAGATTTAATCTGGCGCAGAATAATTTTATTGTAATCCTTATTTGGAACAACTAGTAAAATAACATTGTTTTTGTAAACTGCCTTCTTTAGACTCATTTTTTAAGGGCCTTTTTTACTTTTTTGATAAAATCTTCATTGTCGAAAGGTTTTTCAATATAATCAACCATATTGCCTTTAATAATATGTTTTTTTGTAGCCTCTGCCAATCTAACAACACTTAGAAAAATAATTGGGATCTTAATTTTTCTTTGTTTGAGTTCAGCAAGAATTTCTTTGGTAGTCATACCCGGCATAAGAATATCAAGAATTATCAGATCTGGCTCTATTTTTTCCAGTTTCTTGAGCATGGAAGTTCCATCTTTGGCCGTTATTACTTTAAATCCAGCATCAGTAAGAACATCATTAACGCTCTCTCTAATATCGCTTTCATCATCAACACTTAGGATAAGTTGTGGCATTTTTTTAACCTCTTATTTTAATGGTAATCTTTGTTATTTATATTTCTTTTGTTTCTTTGTTGGAAGGAGGAAGCAAAAAATGGATCCTTTGTTTGTTTCACTTTTTACAAAAATCCTACCTCCATGTAATTGAACAATACTTTTGCAAATTGCTAGCCCTAAACCTGCGCTTTTGCTACTAGGTCTTTTTTCTATACCTACATAAAATGTTTTGAATATTTTCTTTTGCTCGTCTTGGGAAATTCCTTTTCCATCATCTTGTACGCAAAAAATAAGCTCATTGGATGTTTTCTTAAGACTAATCTCTATCTTCTTAGCTTGGCTATGCTTAATAGCGTTGTCAATTAAATTAACGATAACTTCTTTGATTCTATCTGTATCAACGTAAGCAATAATATTTCTCTTAGGCACTGTTACAATTAACTTAAGATTATTTTCCTTGGCAAGAGAATCAAAGGTGTGGCTTGCTTGTTTAACCAGAGAAGATATGTCTGTTTTTCTTTGGTGGATTTTTAGTCTCTTTGATTTGATACGCGAAATTTCCAAAATATCGTTAATTAATCTATCTAATCTGTCTGTGTTTCTTAGTACCATCTGTAAGCTTCTCTGACGCTCTGTTTTTGACAAAGACTTAGACAATAATCTCTGTAGTTGTGAACGGATAGGTGTAACTGGCGTTCTTAGTTCGTGAGAAACGAATGATAGGAAATCTGTTTTTAATTTATCTAATTCTTTTAGTTTTTTGTTTGATGTCTTAATTTTTTGTCTAGCCTCTTCTACGTCTTCAAGAATATTCAATGTGGCTTGGCTGGCTTTGTCAGCCTCACTTGCTTTCTTTTTATACTCTGATTTTGATTTGATCAATTCTTTGGTTCTTTTATTAACCGCTCTTTCTAGGTTGGTTGCATGTCCTTTGAGTTGTAGTTGCCAATAAATTCTAGATAGTTGAATGAATACCTTACTATTTCTATTTGCTACATAAAAATCAAACATTCTAAATTTTTCTGTTGTTTATGGGTGTTATTTCTTCCTAATCAACTTCAGAGCAATCTTCATCTGTTTAATTGAATCAGAAAAATCTCTATGGTTCTCGTGATGGATATTTCTTTGCATTCGTGCAGCCAAATAGGCCAGCTTGTGCTCTCCTGCTTGTAAAGAGCTCCCTTCTAGGGAATGTAAAATGTTCTTAGCTGAGATGTGGTGCTTATCGCTTCTAGCTTTAGGGATTTTATCCAAAATCACATTAAGCTGTTGAATGTTTTCTTTACTCTCTTTTAGAAATAACTTCTTCAAACTTTCATTTCCTTTTTCATGGATCATTTTATTCTACCTCAAATACTATTTCTTTTGTTATGTCAATCATTAGTTTACATAATTCCATAAGTTCTACGAGCTGTGATTCGTCTTTTACTGAAATTTCAACTCCATAGGTATAATCTTCTCTTAGGTTTATAATATTTTTTGTTGTCAACTGCTCTTGTTCAAGCATCTCAATAAACCTATCGTCGATTTTTATTTTATTCTCTTCTTTTAGAAGCCTCATCAAAGCTACCGTACAAGTTTGATTTCTCGATTCATAGCCGAACTTAGCAGCGATTGACAGAAAACAATGGTAAAGTGCGTAAAAACCTGCTGACATTGACCAATCAGAAAAGCCAATTTGGTTGAACTTTATTAATGCGTTAAGATTATGCTCTGCTTTACTAAGATGTTTTTTTGCTTCTTCTGGATTTGTTGTAGTTAATAATAGCCCTCTGTGTTTTGGCCTTTTTCCAAGTTTTTTACATTCTTCAATCTCTTTTTTTGCTTTACTTAGGCACCATTCGATTTGTTTAGAAGCTTGTGACATTTTTAATAATCTGGACATATTGTTCTTGTCCAAAAAGGACAACTGCATTTTTGACAATTTCTATCATTGATTCGTTTCTGTTTTTTACATTATTAAGGAGGTCTTTTTTCCTTAATTTAATTGTGTGTAATTTCTTAGGAAGGATAGTTTGCTTTTTTTTAAGAAAGGCATCTACTCTTTCTGTTTCTTTGAGTACTAGCATCAAATCAATATCTTTGGCCTGCGAATAATTTCTTATTGCCGATCCATAAATCAAGATAATTCTACCTTGTACGAAAAGTTCTTTGAATTCTTCTTTCCATCTTATATGGTTGTTGGCTTCATGTGCCAATAGGAATGTAATTAGTTGTCGCACATAATCGTTTTCTAGGTTTACTTTGTAAAAAATTCCTTTGCCGATAGTTTTTGAGATTAATATATTTGCTCTCCTTAACTTTTTTAGAATCTTTTGCGCTCCGACATGGCTGATTTGAACAACTTTAGTAATATTGTTGGCGTTGTAAAAACTAGAAAAATCTTTGAACAGTCTTAGCAATATGTCTCTTTCCTTCTGCGTTAATGAAATCATGTTAACTTTTGGTTACTATATCTTAACTTTTAGTTACTATATAAACTTTCCGGTACTTTTGCTTCATCCAAAAAATAGTCTTTGAACCACGACCGACTCACTTTTAACATGTCGGAAGAGGATTGTGGCACCTCCCTGTAAGGGGCATCACCCTCCACACATAGATGTCAAAACAACTACATCGTTCGTAAATTGGCGGTGGTAATTATTTTTTGGATGAAGCCGGTACTTTTGCTTCAATAGAATTATCCTAAATAAAGGCGCAATACATGATAAATGAAAGCTATCATTTATCAGTACAGAAATTAAGTAGTTTCTTAATTTCATGTACCTCATCCTTAAGGATGAGGATGTAGCGCTTTAAACGTATTTTTATGATTTCAACTCTTTCAACTCTTTCTTTTTTAGTTTCAATATCTTAGAAGCTTCTTTAAT
This sequence comes from Candidatus Woesearchaeota archaeon, assembly GCA_016784105.1. Taxonomy (GTDB): domain Archaea; phylum Nanobdellota; class Nanobdellia; order Woesearchaeales; family GW2011-AR4; genus JADHVG01. The sequence goes on along the minus strand of JADHVG010000071.1, from coordinate 49 downwards.
TTGTTTCTCTAAAACGCTAATATAATACTTTAAATATGTCTTTCTATCC
>JADHVG010000070.1 GCA_016784105.1 Candidatus Woesearchaeota archaeon | reverse complement strand
GTTGTTATAGCAATAATAAAAGGATGATTTTTTGGTTTATTTTTCCCATTAAGGTTGTTTACACTAACAAAGTAAGATAATATCGTTAAAATGGGCTTTCCGAAACTGCTTGTTAAGAATCTATAAGCTCCTAACTTAATTTTCATAATTGTTTTCATTTTTATTTCAAAAGTTCTTCATAAACTTCGATAAACTTTTTTGATACACTTTCCCATGAATAATTTTTTCTTACAAATTCCGATGCATTCTTACCCATCATTATCGATTTTTTTTTATTTTTAATAACTGAGATTATTGCGTGAGATAAATCGTGTGGATCTTTTTGCCTTACTAACAAACCATTTTGACCATTTTTTATTATGTAAGACAATCCTCCAACATCGGTTCCAATTACTGCGCATCCGGAAGACATGGCTTCAAGCAAAGATAACCCTAGTGCTTCTGTTCCGGTTTTGTTGGAGAGTGATGGAAGGACAAACACGTCTGCAAAGTTATGATATTTTGAGACTTCATTGGGTGCCAAGGATCCTAAAAATTCAATTTCGTTCATAAGATTATTTCTCCTTACTTTGTTTCTAAGATGTTTCTCATAAGGTCCAGTTCCAATTATCAGAAGTTTTACTTGAGAATCATACCTAGTTATGTCTTTCATGGAATCTATCAAGTATTGTAATCCTTTTTGGTCGCTTAATCTACCTACAAACAGAATTATTTTGTTCTTAGAATATTTTTCTGGATTTTTTGTAATTTTATTCTTGAATTTTCCTATATCCACTCCCATCGGAATAGTTTTTATCTTCGAGGAGTATTCAGGAAATCTTTTTTCTAGCTCTTTTCGGGTTGCATCGCTATTAACAGTTATAATATCAGAATTTTTTGCAACAAATCTCTGCATATTTAGAAATATCGCATTTTTTAACGGAAATAAATCACTTCCGTGTACAGTTACGAGCAAAGATACGTCAAAAAGTTTTTTTAGAATCGCTCCGATAATACCTTGAGGCAACATCCAATGCGCATGAATCAATTTGATATTTTTTCTTTTTATTAAAAAATAAGAGTGAATCGTTTCTGTCAATATGAGTAAGGGCATCTGGATTTTTGCAAGAAAACTTTTTTGCATGTTAGGAATTATTCCACCGCCATAGCACAATTTTTGTAGTTTTTCTGGTTTAAAATATGAAAATCTTTTTACTTCTAATTTTCCAAGAATTTCTGATTTTTTTGCTCCTGAATGATGTGGAACTAACACCGTGAGATCATAATTTAGCGCTATCCTCTCAGAAAGTCCTTGAACAAATGAAGGAGTTGAGTCATTTTTCCATCTTGGAAATGTTGTTGCTATAACAAGAACTTTTTTCCCCATATCAGATTTCATAGATGATACTATCAAATATCTCTATAAATATGTTTTCAAAAAGCTTTTTAAATGATATCCTGTAACTTTAAGGTATGAAGGTAGTTATATTGTGTGGGGGCAAAGGTACTAGACTTAGTGAGTATACTGAAGATATCCCTAAACCTTTGGTGCAGGTAGGAGATAAACCTATATTGCATCACTTGATGAACTTTTACTCCAGCTATGGTCACAAAGATTTCATCCTTTGTTTAGGTTATAAAGGTGAAAAGATAAAAAGCTACTTCAAAGATTTCAATGATTGGAATATAGAGTTCGTAGATACTGGAGAAGACTCCAATAAAGCTGAAAGACTTTTAAGGATAAAAAATTTCGTGAAGGAAAATGATTTTCTTTTGTCTTATGGTGATGATCTGAGTGATGTGGATGTTAATAAGGTAGTAGAGTTCCACCATAAAAAAGGTAAGACTGTTACCCTAACAGCAGTTCCATTGATATCTCCTTTTGGGATTGTTGATATTGACGATGATGGAAATGTTAAAACTTTCAGCGAAAAGCCTAAGATGGAGCATTTTATGAACGGAGGTTTTTACGTCATGAAAAAGGATGTTTTTGATTCCATAAAACCTAATTTTGATCTTGAAAGGGGAACATTTGAAGAATTGGCAAAAAATCAGGAGATAGTTGCATTCAAACACGATGGATTTTGGAAATCGATGAATACACTTAAAGATGTTATAGAACTTAATGAAATGCTAAATAAGGGTGATACTCCATGGATAAGATAGATTGGAAAAGTTCAAAAGTTTTTGTTACCGGTGCGGATGGATTTATTGGAAGTCATCTAGCTAAAACCCTCATAGAAATTGGGGCTGAAGTGGTTACAATTGTAAGAGACATAAAGAAAAAGAGCAATATTGATGTTCTTGGATTAAATGGAAAAATTAATGTCATACACGGAGATTTAGTCGATTTTAAAGATTGTGAACGGACCATAAATGAATATGATGTTGATTTTTGTTTCCACATAGCTGCTCAAGCAATCGTTGGTCCGGCTAACAGGAGCCCGTTATCCACTTTTGAGTCAAACATTAAAGGAACTTGGAATATTCTAGAAGCGTGCAGAACCTCAAAAACCATTAAGGGAGTGGTGTTTGCTTCTTCTGATAAAGCTTATGGGCAACAGGAAAAGCTTCCGTATACTGAAAAGTCCCCTTTAGAAGGATATTATCCGTATGACGCGTCTAAGGCCTGTGGAGAATTACTTGCACGTAGCTATTTCATGACTTATAATCTCCCAATAGCAATAACCAGAAATGCGAATACTTACGGTCCTGCTGACATGAATATGAGTCGCATCATTCCAGATGTGATTTGTAAGATTCTTAAGGGTGAAGAACCAATAATCAGGAGTGATGGGAGTCCTGAAAGAGACTACATGTACATCCAAGATGCAGTAGATGCTTACATCTTGCTGGCTGAAAATCTAAATAGAAAAGATGTTGTTGGCCAAGCATTTAATTTTGGGACAGGAACTCCAATAAGCGTTCTTGACCTATATAATAAAATAATAAATCTTATGGGTAAAGACATTAAGCCAAAAATTCTTGGAGAAGCAAAAAATGAGATTGACAGACAGTATCTTGATTCAACAAAAGCAAAGAAAATTCTCGGTTGGGAAACAAAATATGATCCTGATTCTGGATTAAAAAAGACCATAAATTGGTATCAAAAAAATCTTGAAGGGTAAGCTTATGAAATTTCTTGTTGTTATGAAGCGTTTCGGCGCGAACAAAGATATGGTTATGCAGAATTTTGGAAGACAGATAAGATTATTTGAACCTCTCGCAAAAAAGCATAAGATAGATTTTTTGTGTCCTGACTACAAAAAAAAAGAAAATAAAGATATTGTAAAAAACAATATAAGATATTTCATAAGACCTTACTCAATCTTGCAACATTTTAGGTTCATCTCTGAACTAAAAAGACTAATAAAAAAAAATGATTATGATATAATAGTTGGAAGTACTGACCCCCTAATATGCATCTTGAGTTATTTCTATGCAAAAAAATTCAAAAAAAAGTTTGTGTATGAAATGCAAGACAATTTTGAAGTGTATAGTTCTTACAAAATTCCTTTTGTTAGTTTTTTTGATAAAACAGCTATAAAAGGGTCCGAAATTGTTATAACGGTAAGTGATAGTTTGAATAAAAAAATAGGTAAGATAAGGAACAAGAAAACTTTCACAATCCAAAATGGGGTTGACTTTAAGTTATTTAAAGAAAAAAACAAAATCCTATCGAGAAAAAAATCAAAATTGCCTTTAAGATCCAAAATAATTGCGTATATCGGTAATTTGGATCACTTAAGAAGTGGTGGCATTCTAACTGAAACATTCAATAAAATAAGGGAAAAATATCCTAATGCCTGCCTTTTGCTTAGTGGAAAGTTAGACAAATCCATTGATATAAAACAAGAAGGAATAATATTCAGAAAATTTTCTAAAAGGGACGAAGTTGTTTTTGGTCTTAATTCTGCGGATGTGTTAGTATTGCCTAATCCACTAAATAATTTTACAAAATACTGTTTCCCTTATAAATTGCTGGAATACATGTCTTGTAATGTTCCCATTGTAGCTACGAGAGTGGGGGACGTAGCAACTATTTTAGATGAAAATAGTCTATGTAATCCTAATGACTCTGAAGATATGACAAAAAAAATATTACAAGTTCTTAAAAAAGGGACAAGGGTAGATTATAGAAAGAAGATAAAAGAATTTAGTTGGGGGAAATTATCAAATAAATTAGATATAATTGTAAAAAATATCGATAATGCTTCGAGAGGATTTAAATGGTGAACTATATAGACCTGCAATGTCACACAACTGCATCAGATGGAAGAAATTCCCCTCAAGAACTAATTGATATTGCTGTAAAAAAAAAATTATCTGCTATATCAATTACTGATCACGATACAATAAACGGATTGGATGAAGCGTTAAAGTATGCAAAAAATAAGAATATAGAAATAATCCCTGGAGTGGAGATAACGTGTGATGATCGGGGATTTATGGATACACATATACTCGGTCTTTTTATTGATTATAAGAACAATAGTCTGATATCTTTGCTTAATAAATCCAAAAAGTTTAGAGACATACAAAAAAAAGATACTATCATAAAATTAAGGGATTTAGGGTTTAGTATAACTTACAAAGAGGTTAGAGCTATGGCTAACGGGGAAATAGGAAGACCTCACATAGCAAAAGTTCTTTTGAAAAATAATCCGGATAAAGTTGAATCTATAGAAGACATTTTTAGTAGATATCTTGCTACTGGAGAAAAAGCATATGTCAAAAGAAAAAAGGGGATAAGTGTTAAGGAAGCGATAGCGGCAATACATTCTGCAAAAGGGTTAGCTTTTGTGGCTCATCCGGGAGTTTACACTCATTTTGATGCAAATAAATTTATAAAATATTTTCTAAAGGAAGGAGGAGATGGAATAGAAACCATTTACGACTATAGTAGTTCAAGAAAAAACATAACGAAGAAGGAAAGTAGGGAGATAATTAAAAAATACTCTAATTTGGTTAAAAAATTGAAGATTCTTGAGACTGGTGGTTCTGATTTTCATGGTAAAAAATTTCAAGTTTTAGGAAACTTGAGAGTCCCCATTTCTATTTTAAACAATCTGAAGAAAATTACTTCTGAAAGAGGATAAGTTTAAATATTTATCATTGAGTTCAAACTCTATATTGTTTATGATTTCAAAATGAAAACAGCAAGAAGAATAACTAGCAATTTTTTGAGTCTTAGTTTATCTGAAGTAATCGCAAAAGTTTTACAGCTTCTGGTTATTGTTTATATTGCAAGAAGTTTTGGAACTCTTGAATTCGGTAATTTT
>JADHVG010000069.1 GCA_016784105.1 Candidatus Woesearchaeota archaeon | reverse complement strand
AGTTATTATTCGGTCTCCATCAATTTTTACTTCAACTTCTTCGTCTTCTTCATCTACTTCTGTGTCAGAATCATCACTATCTGAACTTCCAGAAGAATCAACTCTATCACTATCTTCATCCGCAAAGGATAAAGGTACTAAACTCATTATAAGCATAGAAAAAATTAATAATACTGTTATTTTTTTCATCATTTTTGATTACCTCCAAAATTTTAATTTGTCCTAAACCAAAAAGAGTTTATCTTACTTATAAAGATACTTTCAAAGCAAAAAAATTAAAGGTTTTTAATTAGCTCTAAAACTTTATAAAACTTTAACAATAGTTTATTGTTGAAAAAAAGCAGTATTAAAGCTTTAAATCAAAAAATAAACTAAAATAAGGATTTTTTGTTTTTCTCAGAGTAAAAATTTAAATATAATTACAAGAATTCTGCTAGTATGAGGTTTCTAAAAAAAATTCTTGCTTTGATGTTTTTTTTATTAGTATCTGTAAATATTTCTTATGGTGCAACAGTACATGGAAATGTGTATGACCTTTCCCTAACAAAAATTGATGGAGCGAAAATACAGGTAGATACCATTCCGAAACAATTCATGATATCACAAGAAGGCAAGTACTCATTTGATATCCCTTCAGGAAGTTATACAATAAAAGCAGAGTTCTCGAAAAATGGAGTTGTGGAAAAAGAAACACGAAACATTTCAATAAGTCGAGAAGGAAGTTACATAATAGACCTTATTCTTTTTCCAAGTTTCGATGAAGACTTTAAAGAACTAGAAATATCAATCCCTGAAACCAACGAAGAACATGAAATTATTAAGATTGTGATTATATTGTTGGCCTTAATTATCATTGTTCGTTATGCAACAACAAAAACTAAGAAAAAAGTTTCGATGGAGATAAATGAAAGTGATGATTACGCTGGAAAAATAATTGAAATAATAAAAAATGAACATGGTAGAGCAACCCAAAAACAGATAAGAAAAGAAATCCCCCTTTCAGAAGCAAAAATAAGCCTGATAATATCCGAATTAGAGCATCAAAATAAAATTGAGAAAATAAAAAAAGGAAGGGGGAACATAATAAAACTCAAATAATTATCAAAAATATTTTAAAGTGTGTTGAATGAGGACTTGTGGGGTGTGGTAAATGTCTGCTGAAAAAGAAATAGTTAACTTCTGGCTTAATAGGAAAGGATACTTTACAATAAACAACATCAAAACAGGGAATAAGGATGCAGGCATAATTGCTCTCAAGTTCAGCGAAAGCAAAGTGGTAAAAATAGTGCATGTAGAGGTTCATTGTTCTCTAACCGGTTCAGAGTTTTCTATAGAAAAAGAAGTTAAAGAAAGCTTTGATGATAACTCCATAAGAAAAGCAATAGATGAACATACAAAAAGCATCAGCACAGGAATAAAAGTTGAAAAGGTCTTAGTCACAAATAACATCTCTGCCAGCAAAAAAGAGTTCTACGTTAATTTATACAATAGTAACATAAACATGTTTGAATTTGAAGACATATTCTCAGATGTCATGAAAGACATGAAAACTTCTTACTTCAGGAATGACGTTATTAGAACAGTGCAACTGATGAAGTCAATACTGGCAAACAATCCAAAAAAATTCGTGAATATTTTATGTGATGTTATGCCCGCTCACAAAAGAAAAGAGTTCATTGCAGAACTTCTTGACAAAGAAGACATAATAAAAGAATTTAAAAAAACAAAGGAAGAAAGGCTAGCAGAAATATTGAAATATTCTATGATAAAACCAGAAAAATTAGCAGCTATGCTGGAAAAAGAAGTCCTAACCAGTAAGACAAGAAAACGGTTTGTTGATTCTTTTACTATCAAAGAAGAAACTAGAGTTAAAGAAAATCCAAGAAAAGAAGAATTATTAGACAAATTCTTCGAATAGTTATATTTTTTGCAACTCTAGAACAGCTTCCACTGCCCTCCTAGCATATTCTTCTGCTCTGGAAACTGCTTCTTCTCTACTAACCCTAGGACCTATAACTCCAAATCCAAGAGGCTTGTTATTCTCTAAAGATAAATCGAGAAGTTTTGGAGCTATGGTGTTAACAATCGTAACATCATGATCTGTTTTTCCCTGGATAACTACACCCAAAACCACAACCGCATCAACCTCTCTGGATTCAAAAAGTTTTTTTGCTGCGAAAGGAATCTCAAAAGCACCAGGAACACTAATCTTTTTGATTATTGTAATGTTATTTGCTTTTGCATGCCCCTCAGTAGTTTTTTCCATAACCGATGTTATGTTTTGATTAAAGGTTGAAACCACAATTCCCAATCTCATTTTTCTAACTTTATAGAGCCTTCATCTTCCTTGCCCTGTCTCCGGCCCATGCCAGCATATTTTGAAAGTGATTCTTTTCCTTTTAATAGTTCTAAAGCATTCACAACGTGCTTTTCCGTTCTATTCTTAGTTATCTCATAAAGCTCCTTTTCTGTATTTGCTTCATCCATATGCACAAAAACCTCAAGGATGTGTTTTCCTTCACTAATCTGTACAGTTTGAAGGCCAAGAGTAGATTCATGAGAACATTGCTTGTCAATGGGTTTAGGACCGGCCATACCCAGAGCAAGAACAATATCGGAATTATGTTTCTCAAATAAAATCTTACAAGCCACCGGCAGATCCTTAATCCCTGGAACTGTATAACGCTCAATCTCATGTTCAGAGTTTTCTTTTACTTTAGATAGAGCTATAGCCCCCATGTCTACCCTAGAGAAAGTTGTGTCTACAATTCCTATTTTTGCCATCTTAATCCATTAAAATTATTTTAACATTATCTTCGTTTTCTAATTTTAACTCTTGTCTCAAATTTTTGTCCGATATGAACTCTAGAGTGTTCTTATGTTTGGTTATTTCCGGAATGATTATTGCTCCAGATATATTTTTAATTTTCGCCTTGAAACAATAAACTTCTTCAAATTTTTGTCCGTTTTCCTCAAAACCATTAATAACAATTTTATTTTGGTTTTCTAACAAATCTGATTTGTTTTTTTCTATTCTCAAGTTTAAAGTGCCGGGAAAAGCATCAAACCCCAACTTATCCATTATCTCTTTTTTATAACGGGGTAAGGACATGAAAAACTTGCCCTCTCCAAGACCTTCCGTCACTACTCCCCTAACAGTTTCACCACTCCCCATAACTTAAGAAGAGTAATTTCACTTATAAAACTTATTGATTATCTAGGAACATCCCTATAGTTTAAAGTAAGCTTCTTTCCTGTTTCCAGATTTTTTGCCAATATTTTCTTGCTCATCCCCAATATCTTCACATCTTCTCCTTTATATCTGATAACATCCCCTTTCTTAAAACTCGGAATGCGAACAAGCATGTTTACTCTATAAACTTCTTTGCATGTCAGATTATTTTTTGAGAAAAGCTTCTTGCTGAATGTTATTTCACAAGCAAAGCGTTTTTGTAATTTGTTACCTAAACTTCTTAGAGCTCTCTGAGAAGAAATATAAACATCTATACCATTCGTAACTTTTTTTGTTTTTGCAACAAAAAGACTAGGGGTTTTCTCTATTTCGCTGGCTGCAGCTTCAATTATTTCATCCGAAGGATTTCTAAGCTGAATGGTTCCTTCAAAATATTGATTGGGTTTTTCATCCATTTTATTCTTATAAGATACTGTCCATTATTAATTTATCTTATTTAAAATTTGATAATTTTACCTTAATAAGAAAACAAAAGCTTTTTATGCAGGCTTTTAACTTGTCTGAGAGATGAAAAAGAAGGAATTCAAGAAAGTGTTGAAAAAAACATGGCATTTCATATGGGAAGATAATAGCATCTGGAGTTGGGTAGTGAACATAGTTCTTGCTTTTGTCCTGATAAAATTCATAGTATACCCTGGATTGGGTTTTTTGTTGAGTACTACTCATCCTGTTGTGGCTGTTGTCAGTGGAAGTATGGAACATAACAAAATGAATTTTGAGGAATGGTGGGATACCAACAAAGACTGGTATGAAAAAAACAACATAAAAAGAGAAGATTTTGAAGCATTCTCATTAAAAAATGGATTTGACAAAGGTGACATAATGGTCCTAATGGGAAAAAAGATTGAGAATATAAAACTAGGAGATGTCATAGTTTTTAGAAGCAGTAAAAGAGATCCAATAATACACAGAATCGTCAAGAAAAGCACGATAGAAGACACCTATTATTTCCAGACAAAAGGAGACAATAATAGAGATTCAATAAGAAGCCCCCAGCTTGATGAAACAAGCATAACCGAAGATGAAATAATAGGAAAAGCGGTGGTAAGGATACCCTTATTAGGCTACATAAAAATTGGATTTGTGAACCTTCTTGCAACAATCGGAGTGCAATAATAAAAAGATTATTATATCAGAAGTCAAGATTTAAAAAAAATGTTCTGTCCAAAATGTGGAAGCATACTGCTTCCAAAAAAAGAAGGAAGTAAAAAAGCTTTGGTGTGTAGCTGTGGCTATAAAAACACAGAACTAAAAGACACCAGAATAAACGAAACTGTAAAAGACAAGGGGCAAGAAGTAGAAGTAATCGACGATCCAGATATCAGTACTTTGCCGAAAACCGACGCAAAATGTGATAAGTGCGGTCACAAAACAGCATATTACTGGACCATGCAAACAAGAGCTGCGGACGAACCAGAAACCAAATTCCATAAATGTGAGAAATGCAAACATATATGGAGAGATTATAATTAATTTCTTGTGAAAGATAACTTTTAATATTTCTGATTAAAATGAATAAAAGTAAGTTCCAAGCGGTAATCAAACCTAATTCCAAAAAAATAGAATTCTTGAGTTTGATGAAGAAAAAAATACCTATAAAATAAACATAAAAGAAAAAGCAGAAGATAACAAAGCCAACAAAGAATTGATCAAGTTTTTATCAAAAAAGCTGAAAAAGAGTGTGAAAATAGTATCTGGACTTAAATCAAGAAATAAAATTATTCAAATAGTGAACAAATAATAAAGATTTATATATCATATATCATAAATTAAGTAAAGAGGTGATGGAATTAATGTTGCTTAGATTCATTGTTATTTCTGGGTTATTTGAAAAGGATGAAGATTTAGATGTACTTCCCCCACCACCACCCCCATTCCCAGAAATAGGGGCTAGTTCTGAAGACGATAAAGAAAAAAGTAAAAAACCAAAATCAACTAAAAACACAAAAAAGAGTGGTTTTGGATTATTGCGAAATATGGGGTTTGTAAAAACGAAAAAAGAAAAACGAGAGTATGAAAAAAAGAAACAACAAGAATTAAGAAAAAGAGAGAA
>JADHVG010000068.1 GCA_016784105.1 Candidatus Woesearchaeota archaeon | reverse complement strand
AACATAATTTCTTTTGTTCCCTAAAATTGTGTTGTAGATGTAACAAGCAGCACCAATACTAGTTCAACCATCTCCAGGATCAGGATTTATCCATACTTTTTTGAATTTAGTTTTTCTCAATATTTTCCCATTAAAAACACTATTCAAAGCAACTCCCCCAGACAAAACAATATTTTTGCATTTAGTTTCTTTGTGCACATGATTTAGAATTTTTGTCAAAATATCTTCTGTTAACATTTGCAGGGCTGCAGCTATATCTTTATGTTTTTGCGTAATTTTAGATTCTGGATTCCTTACCGGACCTTCCAATAACTTACAAAGTTTTCTTGAGGGCATTTTGTCAGAATAATGATACTTAAAATAGCTCATATCAAATCTAAAGCTACCATCATCTTTAACATCAACAATCTTTTTGAGTTTATCATAATATTCGTTGTTTTTTTTATTCATGTTACCATAAGCACCCAATCCCATGATTTTATATTCGGAATTATTAACACTAAATCCCAGATAAGCAGTGATTGTTGAGTAAAGCAATCCTACAGAATGGGGGAACTTTATTTCTTTGATTAATTCAATATTATTTCCTTTTCCTTTTCCAAATGCAGTAGTTGTCCATTCACCCACTCCGTCCACAGTCAGAATAGCAGACTCTTTAAACGGACTTATTAAGAAAGAACTTGCAGCGTGAGCTAAGTGATGTTCTATGAACATGACATCTCCCTTGTACCCTAATTGTTTTCTTATTGTTTTTATTATTCTCAACTTTTTATTTATCCAGGAAGGTATAGAACTAAGAAAAGTTTTTAGGCTTTTAGGGAACATCTCTAGGTGTGAGTGTAAGATACGTTCAAACTTAAGAAAAGGCTTCTCATAAAACCCAATATGGCTTATATCCTTTATCGTGATATTTTGGCTTTTTAGACAGAATTTTATAGAATTTATTGGGAAAGAACTATCATGTTTTTTTCTTGTAAACCTTTCTTCGTGAACTGCAGCAACAATTTTTCCATCTTTTAGCAAGGTTGCTGATGAATCGTGGTAATAGCAACTTATTCCTAGAATATACATTTTAAAATTGTTTGTAATAATTTTTTATTTTCTTTTTCTTTAAATTTAAATCAGACCAGTACGACCCTTTTTTGCTAATTTTGAGATTTAAAAATTGTTTTCCAACAAGCTTTGCTATGATTGAAGTAAAACCTACTCCGAAAATATAGACGAGGAATAACAAAATAGAGTTTATAATTAAGACTATATTTTCTCCAAACAACCTTGCCCCTTCTTTGAATCCTTCAAAAAACATATTTAATTTTGTCATCTTAATATCCTCCTAAATAAAATTCCAAATATCGCTAGGATCAAAGTAATTGAAGCTAAGACTAAATAGTGCACATGACTATCATTTAAAAGATTAGAAATAAGAAAAAGAAAGACTGTAAAGATCAAATAGCTACTGATATATCCAATTTTGCTTCCAATATTTTTCACGGAAATTGATTCTTCAAATATCATTTTTTTTATAATAATTTTTAATCTTTTTATATTTAAATTCATGTATTTTTTGGTATACCCAAAATATTTATAAATCAATAAACTTATTTTTTTTATCATGAATTTAAAGAAAAGCCACATAGAATCAATAATATTTCTGATGGTATATTTGTTTGCAATTTACTTATGGACATTACCCTTCCAAAACAATCAAATACCTTATGGGGAGGATGATGCAATATCTCATTGGGAAATTGCAGACTCTTTTGTGCAAGCAGACAGAACTTACGTTTATTTACCTCCTTTTATAGATTATGCCTATGAAGGTGACAACAGGTTTAAACGTCATACCTTATGGTATCACCCCCCATTTCACACAGACCTAGCAATAATTTCTTCTATGTCCTCTGGAAGAACAGTTCCTGTTTACCTCACTAATGCAGTATTTGCAACATCTATTTTGATATCCGTATTTTTTGTTATAAGAAAACTTTTTGGTTTTTTACCAGCAATACTCTCTGCTTTTCTCCTTACGTTTTCATTGAGGGACATCATGCCTTACTTGTGGGGTCAGTGGCCTGAAAGATTAGGATATGCGTTTATTCCGCTAATATTATATTGTTTTTACAGTTATTATCTTAGTTATACTAAGGAGGATAATAAACCAATATATCTGTACATATTGGGGACACTCTTAGGTATTCAAGTTATGATGCATCCTCTTTCATTCTTTCATTCCGCTTTAGGAATTTTTGTTTTGGGAATAATGCTTGCAATAAAAGAAAAAAAAATACCAATTAACCTTAAACACATCGGAGTATCTCTTGCAATATTTCTTATATTACTCTCAATTTTTCCGTATCAGACTGGAAACATATTTAAGACATTCACAAGAGAACAATCAGCAGAAGAATCTAAAAGTAATTTTGAAAGAATTTTCCAATGGTCACTAGACCCTAAAGAATTTGGTGGATCTGTACCACCATCCTATTTTTCATACAAAGAGATGCATGGATTATGGACCTTACCGTTTCTTCTAATCGGAATAGCAATACTCCTTATCAGAAGACAGAACAAAGACATTTTCTTGCTTGCGTGGTTAATCAGCTTGTACTTAGTTCTTCATAGAGATATGATTGGCAAAACAGAACTTCTTCATAGGTCTTTATCTGCGAGCGCACACATATTTATACCCCTCACAGTTATTGGAATTTTAGCTATACCTTCTATCATAAAATTATCAAAAAAGTATGCTAATTACCTCAAATATGCAGCTGCTTTATCTTTTGTAACATTAACTTTAATCTATAATCTCCCACAAGCGAAATCTTCATTAGAAAACGCATATAATTCTCCATTTTCAAGATTAAATCCTGCGCAGGTAGGAGTAAGCGAATGGTTAATGCAGAATACACCAGAAAGCCAAAATGTTTCCCTGATAGGACCTCCACCTCAACTAATGCAGCGTACATGGTGGATTGGAGGTTATTCCCAAAGAGTAAGCCAATATTTTGAAGGATTCCTCACATGGAATAAATACAAAGATAACCCAGAAATAGCAAAAGGGCATTTACTGAATGATTATTTAATTTTTGATTATTCAGATATAGGGAGGTTGTCAGATCAATCTTTAGCTAACCAATGGAGCTCTTTTGAACAACAAAATATGATAAATCACACTTTGCTCTACAATAAAGACAACATAAGGGTGTACAGATATGAACCTTAAAAAAAATGAAAAACTTTTTTTTGGAATTACGATACTAATATTCACAATAATCTTTTTTTATGTTATCTTAGGTATTGCGGGAAGCATATCTATTCTTGCTATTGTTTTATTTTTTATTTTTCCAACTTATACGTTTCTAAATAATTTTAAAATAGATTTTGATGAAAAAATTATCCTTTCTTTTTTTATAGGAATCGGAATATTCCCTTCAATCACATACTGGTTAGGAATAGTAATCTCCTTTAAATTGGCCATAGTGACAACGCTAATTTTGATACTCATTATTTCTTATCTAGTTGGAAAATTCAAAAAAAATAATTTAGCCTAAGGCAAACATTAATATAATAAAGATTATATATACTGATTGAAACTTAAGTACAAGTTCTTACAAAAACTTAAAATTTGTACAACAACAAAATGAATAAACAAAATAAAGTGGTTGCAGTAATATCCGCTAAAAACGAAGGGAGAACAATAAAAGAAATAATTAGAGGAGTAAAGAAATATTCCGATGAATTAATTGTAGTTCTGTCAAAGAAATCTACAGATAACACAAAAGAAATTGTAACCTCTTTAGGTGTTAAGATATTAGTGGATAATGGGAAAGGCAAAGGAGAAGGTATGCGCTTAGCAATAAAGCATATTAAAGAGGGAATAATTTTGTTTATAGATGCAGATGGTTCACACATAATTAAAGATATTCCTAAGATAGTGAAACCAATAAAAGAAGGAAAAGCGGACATGGTGATAGGATCAAGAATGCTTGGAGGGAGTATGGAACTTCACGGAACCTTCAGTAAGCTCATGAGATTGTTTCTCAGTATGTGCATAGCTCAAATAATAAACTGGAGATTCAATAAAAACATTGCAGACACACAAAATGGATTTAGAGCTATACGCGTAGATGTGGCCAAAAAATTAAAACTTAAATCAAATAAGTTCGATATAGAAACAGAAATGTGCATGAAATGCTACAAAAAAAAGTATAAAATCTTGGAAGTCCCTAGCATGGAGTTGGAAAGGAAATACGGAATTTCTGGAATAAGCTTATTTAAAGAAGGATGGATATATGTTTGGAGAGTAATAATTAATCTATAACTATTTCTTCCACATAAAGAAGATTACTCCTAACAGGAATAATAACCCTATAAAATTTACTAAGACACTATTCATCCCAAAAATACTGCTAAAAGAAGTAAGAAAACTAGAAGATGGACCTACTTCCAATAAATTAGGCAAAACTCGAAAATGATTATTTTCTAAATCAAAATGAGAAAGAGCCCAATGACCTCCATATTGAGCAGAAGTCCAAGCCATCAAAACAGATATCACTCCAAACACCAAAAATAGTGTTTTTAATTTAGATTTATTAAAACCCCCTTTAAAGATATAGGGCAAGAAAATATAAATAAAAGGCAACATCGGAATCAGGTATCTCTTAAATGAGAAAGCTATAAATGTCGCTTGACTTGAAATGTATGAAAAAGTCAATAACGATGAAAAAATCAAAGTAATAGAAAAATAGGTCAAAGAAAAAACAGCTTCTTGAGAAAATCTATTTCTTTTTCTAATTGCAAGAAAAACTCCATAAAGTGCCAAGAGGATGAGAGGATAATAAATAAAAATTTCTAACATACTGAAAATTGTAAATTTGTCTGGGATCGAAAAATTTTCTAAACCAGAGACCTCAAGTTGGTGTTCACTATATTCCCTATGAGTGTAGGATGTAGCAAAAAAACTATCAAATAAAACAAAATGGTAAAGGGTCAATAAAAATACCGGAATAAAAATTCCAACAAAAAGAGAAAGTAATAACGGAAATTCTTTTTTCCGAAATTTAGAAAAATATTTTAGACTGTTTTTTACCATATATTTTTTTGTCAATGGATAAGCAAGATAAAAAAATAATATCATTGCCCCTAAAATATGAAAATAATCAAACCAAACAGAAAAACCAGCTAAAATTCCCACAAGAAAAAAATCACTCTTTGTCTGTTTTATTTCTTTCTTGTTAATCCTAAAGGCAACAAAAAAAGCAGCAAGCATAAAAAAAATGGCTATAGGACGTTCAAAAAATTCTGTGGAAAGAGGAAAAATAAGAGAACCAAAAGCATAGAAAAAAACTATGGACATCCTCAACAATTCATTTTTTGTTATTCTCTTTAAAATTAAGTATAAGATCACAGAACCAAGTGCACTAAA
>JADHVG010000015.1 GCA_016784105.1 Candidatus Woesearchaeota archaeon | reverse complement strand
TCCTGTGTCATTGGCTGTTATTGTGACATTGTAGTTTCCAAAGGAATTAGTTGTTGCGTTTGTTACGTTTACGTTGTTTATGTATACTGTTATGTTTCTGTTGCTG
The DNA here is from genome assembly GCA_016784105.1 of Candidatus Woesearchaeota archaeon. Lineage (GTDB taxonomy): Archaea > Nanobdellota > Nanobdellia > Woesearchaeales > GW2011-AR4 > JADHVG01. The sequence continues at coordinate 27,181 of JADHVG010000015.1, read as the reverse complement.
ACGTTTGTTCCGTTGCTTAGGTTGATGTGTCCGGAGATTATGATTGTTTGTGCACTTGATATCAGTGTGTCACTCAAGTTCAAACTTATTTCCATTAGTATTATTTCTTGTGTACTTGAGTTTGTTATGTATCCATTATCATAGAATATGGAAGCATTCCACAACCAAGTCCCATATGAAGAAAGGTTATAGGTGACGTTCCATAGACTTCCAACTCTACTTCCATTCATGTTATCAATTACTTTTGTTCCTGTTGGATCTATAACTGTAAAGTTGATGCTTAGTATGTCTGGCTGCGAAGCATTTACAATAAACGTTACATTGTCATCTTTTCTTGGATATTCTGGGCTGGTAGTTAGGTTACTATCATTTATAACAGATGCGAAGTTGTTTCCATAACTTATTTGTCCTGAAAAGTTAAACTGTTGTACGTGCACTCCTTCTGTTAATACTTGCACATCCCAGTAACCAGTTGAATTACATGAATAATCTTCAACGTAAACTCCTGAAACGTTTAGAGATTCTCCGATCGTGTCTCCAAGACTAACTTTGCTTCCATTATTCAACATTACAAAGAACCTGTAATCATTCACTAAATCATTTCTATCGTAGTATTCATAGTCTCCACAAGTTAATGCTAATGGAACTAGATCATCAACTGTGCTTAAGTTGTCTCCATAAAGTTCTGAGTAAGTTGTTCCATTAGAAGCTAGTATTGTTAAGTTACCAGTACCAGTTGTATTGAATCTTATTGTCCAGTTTCCACCAACGGTTGGATAGCTCTGGATATTCAAAATAGTAATTTCAACTTCAAACGTTTGATTAGAAAGGTGTGGAACTATCCATTCTAACCTATCAATTAACCCATTTGAGTTAGTATCAACATAGCTAACATCATTAAACAATTCTCTTCCTGTATCTTTGACCCAGTATAGTTTAATTGCTTCTTGTGGAACTTCTTTTATTGAAGTATAAGCGGATACGTTAAAGTAACTAGTATCGGATATTATTCTTATTTCTTTGTTTATTCCTGATTCCTCTTCAATCAGGTAAGGGGCTTCCGTATAATATTCTACAACTAGTTCATCTGCTACTTCATCAACAACAACTTCTGTTTCACTACTTTCAATAACCGGTTCTTGAGCACTTAATCCAGAAATCAAAACACTTTCTTCATTTCTTAATTCTAGTGATTTTTCTTGTATGTTGCTTATTTCTCCTTCTTCAAACAAGACTTTTGATTTTTTGTCTTTTATTTCTTCTAATATGGAAATCTTTCTTTCTATTTTTTCTAATTCTTTCTCTGCTTTGTGTTCCGAAACGCTCTTATTTTTCCCGTTTTCTATAACCATTAGGTTATTTTCTAAAACAATTCTTTCTATATCATTAGAAATTGCTTTTACGCTGATATTGGAAGCTGCTTTTGGTAAATTGATGCTTGTTGTTCCTCCACTTGAATTAACTTTCTTGCTCCATTTTACTGGTTTTCCTACTTCTATAGCAGTTTTTACTGATTTAACAACATCTATCTTGAACACATTTGAACTTACACTTCCAAATCCGTCTGAAGCTGTTATGAACATGAATTTGCTTCCAGTAAAGCTTGAGTCAGAGGCAACATAAGCAGTATCGTTTTCAAATACTATGGAAACATTTTCTGTGGTGAAAGGTTCATAAGTTAAAACATCGTTGTCTATATCAACAAAATATTTGCTTAAGTTAATTGTATAATTTTCGGTATTTTTTATTGTAATGTTTTCTATTTCTTTTACTAAGGTGGGTTCAGTATTGATTTGTTTTTCAATTATTGAATAATCTAAGTTATCAATAGTAAGAGTTGTATTTTCTATTTCAATAATTAAAGTATAGCTGGTATCATTGAATCCTGATAGAACACAAGTATCTACACACGTGTCAGTAAACCTGATTGTGTTATCTTCAAACTTAGCTGTTAAGTTCTTCCATGAACTGTACACAACATCTGAATAAGGATTGTCAGCTGATAAATTGTAGTCTATGTGCAGTACTTGTGCTGACACTATATTATTGAAAGATGCTCCATAACTTCCATAGCTTAAGTACAAGCTTTCATTCCACGCATCTCTTGAGTTTTGTAAGTTTACAAATGCACAACAGTTACTACTTCCATAACATAGGGAAGTTATAACTGAATCTTCAACTGATTCAACATCATATCTTGTACATAAATTATTAGAATCAACTTCCCAATTGAACACACTATCTTTACTTGTAAAGTCTACTATCCCAGTTATTGTTTCAATTCCATCATCGTTTGCATCGTAGAACTCATTATCTCCATAAGCAAGATCCACATTTATTATTTTTTCAACAGTTTCATTTGTTGTTGTTTGATTTTCTGGTGTTTCATTGTTTATTGTTGTATCTATTACCAATGAAACTGTTTTGAAAGTTATATCTATTCCATCGTATGCAGCAAACAGCAATGATTTTGTTTCACTGATGTTCATAGAAGGAATTAAAGTTATCATATTATCATTAATCAAGATAGAAACATTGGAAACATTACTTGTACTGTAAATTAAATTATCATTGTCTGCATCACTAAAGTAAGAATCTAAGTCAATTGTTGTTTCATTATTTATTGTGAAGCTTTCCGGCCCTATCCACACTGGAGCATTATTGACATTAATTGAGCTTTCAAAGGAGGATGTGATTGTTATGGTAACTTCTTCCGTAGTATTATCCAACAAAGCAGCTAAAGAATCAATCAAGTTTTGTTGATTTATTGTAACTCCTGAAACTTTCTCCTTTACGTTTGTTTTATTATTTCCTTCATTCTTTTTAGCATCTAATTCAATACTAATGTTGTTCCTACTACTGTTAATATCTAAAATCAAATTGTTAACTATTTGTTCTTGTTCTTCTGTCAGTGTTCCAATCACATTCGTAACTATTTCTTCAGTGTCAAGAACCACATACCCAGTTATTCCAAACAGCCCAGAACCTTTATCTATTAAATTATCAGAATCTAGTATCAGATATTTAATTCCATTTTTTTCTAAGTAAACACGAGCAGTTCCATCTTTTATCTTGCTTCCATCTATTTTTAGATTCCTTAAGTCTCCAACATTATTCAAGGTCCATAAGTAAGTTCCATTCTCGCTGAACACTACATCTAATGCATCAGTGTAATTTACCTCCTTGCTTACTGAAACAAATCCTGTTATCCCAGGTTCTAACAGATAGAAGGAGGATAATAGCATTAATAGAATTATTTTTACTACAAGTACTTCTACCAAAACCTTCACTGGTATTTTTTTATGGAATATTTCTATTGTTCTACCCATTTTTCTTTTTCTTTGCTCTATCGTAAACAGACCATATGGTTCGGTCATCTCTGTGCAATCTAACTGCGATATCGTGATTGGTCATTCCAGAATCTTTCAGATACAATACTAAACTTTCAAAGACTGTAAAGGTTCTATCAGAAAATGTCGTGAGTGGAATGTTGATATCAGAAGTTATTACTTTGAAAGTTTCAGGCATTTTTTGCCTGGCTTTTTTTTGTGTTACCCAGATAGTTTTGTCGCTTCTCTTGAGAATGTCTGCTATTGTTACAAATCTTAAATGTAAGATTTCTTTGAGGTATTTTACCAGTGCTTCAAAGGTGCTTAGTTTATCGTTGTCGAATATGCTTAGGGGGATAGAATCACTGGGGGTTTTTTCTTTAAGAGAAAGGGCCATAGAAAAAACCATGGAGTTTAGTAACTCGACTTTTTCATTGTTATTGAGAGTGTTAAAACTAGAAATAATGCTGTCTTTTTTGCTATCTCTAGCTTTTTCTTCCAAGATTTACCTCTTTTCCTACAAAAAGTATTATTATATAAGTAGATATTTATAAATATTTCCCATTTTGCTATAGTAATTTCTATTTTAAGGGATATTTATTGTATACTGATGTAAGGAAATATAAGAGTTTAACTTAGTATATAAGAAAAAAGTATTATTATGTAGGATTTAAATATTATTATATAAGAATTTTACTTCACAATTTCCATTCTTCTAAGTTCTAAATTTCTATCAAGAAAAAGGCTAGTTAATGTGCAAAGCTAAATAAACAATTAAATTTATAAAGTGACTTTGTTTTCCAATCTAAACCCGTGAGGACTACTTCGGTGTGCTTGTGAGTGCGATTCGCAAAGCGAAGCGTACGAGTGAACAAAGTTCACGAGTAGGAGGGAAGATGAAGAAGCAAGATATAGTAAAAACATTAGAACAAGCAAAAAAGAATTCTCCTAAAAGGAATTTTAAGCAGAGTGTTGATTTAATTATAAACCTAAAAGATCTTGATCTAAAGAAACCTGAGCATAATGTCAATATGCCAGTTACCTTACATTATCCTTCTGGAAAGCAAGTTTCAGTTTGTGCTTTGGTAGGTCAGGAATTACAAGCAAAGGCAAAAGAAGTGTGCAATGAAACAATTCTTGCAACAGAATTTGCAAAGTTCAAAGACAAGAAAGCCATGAAACAGTTAGCGGATAAGCACGATTTCTTTATTGCGCAAGCGAGTGTGATGCCGCAGATTGCAACTACTTTTGGTAGGGTTTTCGGTCCTAGAGGAAAGATGCCAAATCCTAAGGTGGGAGCTGTTCTTCCTCCAAACGCTAACGTAAAACCTTTGTGTGATAAGCTTTCTAAGACAGTAACTGTAGCTACAAAAGAAGAGCCTGTTGTCAAGTGCATGGTCGGAAAAGAGGATACTAAAGAAGAAGAGCTTATTGATAATATTCTGACTGTTTACAATACGGTTATACAAAAACTTCCTTCAGAGCATAACATAAAAAATGCTATGTTGAAATTAACAATGGGGCCTGCTTTTAGGATAGGAAATGTCGAAAAGGAAGAAAGTAAAGAGAATTCTGTTGATAAAAAAGAAAGTAAAGCAAAAGCACCAAAAGATGCTCTGGAAAAGAAAGAAGTAAAAAAAGAATCACCAAAAAAAGTTGAAGAACCAAAGGAAGAAGTCAAGAAAGAAATTAAAGAATAATAATCTAAAATGGCAAGAACCTCTGAATACAAGAAAAAAACTGTACAACAAGTTATCAATCTTGCTAAAGAGTATCCTATAATTGGAATAGTAAACATGGAAAGTTTGCCTGCTCAGCAGTTGCAAGCTATGCGATCTGAACTTAGGGATCAAGTAGAAATATTCATGCTCAAGAAGACTTTGATAAGAAGAGTTTTGGCAGCTGTTAAGGGAGAAAAGAAAGGTGTGGAAAAACTAGAAGACTATTTTTTTGGTATGCCTGCATTAATCTTTACACGAGATAGTCCTTTTAAATTATCAAAAGCACTACAAAAAAGCAAAACACCAGCTCCTGCAAAAGCAGGACAAATAGCTCCTAACGATGTTATCGTGCCAGCTGGACCAACACCTTTCGCACCAGGACCAGTTATTTCTGAATTAGGATCAGCGGGTCTAGAAGTTGGTGTTGAGAATGGTAAGGTTGCTGTCAAGAAAGATTCTGTTGTTGCTAAGAAAGGAGAGAAAATCTCTCAGAAAGTTGCTGAAGTTCTTACAAGGCTAGACATCAAACCTATGGAAGTTGGTTTGGGATTGATGGCTGCGTATGAAAAAGGGATTATTTATGAGAAAGATGTTCTGGAAGTTGATGAGCAACAATATCTGGATAATGTTAATCTTGCTGCATCCCAAGCGTTCAATCTGGCTTTTAACACAACATGGATCAATAAGGATAATATAGAACTATTCATAACAAAATCATTTAATGATGCTAAGGCTTTGGGAATCGAACAGAATATTATTGATTCTGGTGTTGTAGAGGAACTTCTTTCAAAAGCAGAAAGGTCAATGCTTTCTTTGAAAGGAACAGCAAACATTGAAGCTGTTGAAAAACCTAAAGAAGAAAAAAAGGAAGAACTTGCACCAGCTCCTGAACCAGTTAAAGAAGAACCAAAGCCAGAAGAGAAAAAAGAAGAACCCAAAACAGAAGTAAAAGAAGCTAAGCCAGCAGAAAAAGTCGAAGAACCTAAGGTTGAACCAGTTAAGGAAGAGGTTAAAGAAGCTCCTAAAGTTGAAGAGAAGAAAGAAGAACCAAAACCAGAACCAGCTAAAGAAGCCCCTTCTAAACCTGAAGAACCGGTAGAACAACCTAAGGAAGAAGTTAAAGAATCACAATCCTCAGAACAAAAAGAAAAAGACGAGAAAGAACAAAAAGCAGTGGAAGACCTAACAAAGGAACTCGTCCAGAAAGGAACTTTGAGGAAATAATAATAAAACTAAAATTTTGGAGGTCGCACGATGGAATACATATACACAGCAATGTTGCTTCACAAAGCAGGACAAAAAGTTGATGAAGCTAGTGTCAAAAAAGTACTTGATGCAGCATCCGTTAAAGTGGATGAAGCTAGGGTTAAGGCATTAGTATCTGCTCTGGATGGAGTTAATATTGATGAAGCTATAGAGAAGGCTGCTGTTCCGGTTGCTGCTGCACCAGTTGCACAAGCCGCTGAAGCAGGAGATTCTGGAAAGGCTGACGAAGCTAAGAAGGAAGCGGAAGACAAGAAGTCTGACGAACAAGCCGCAGCTGGACTCGGGAGCCTCTTCGGGTAGGCTATTGTCCACTTTTATTTATTTTTTTGGACATTTTTTTTATTTTTAAAGATTCTAACAATGCTGAAGGATCTTCTATTTCTTTCTTTTTAACCAAATTTTCATAATTTTTCCTCCAACAAATCAGGCTGTGTACTAATTCTTTCCCTTTATCAGTAAATCTCCAAAGACTGGAATCAATTCTCTCAATAAACCCTTCCCTCATTTTGTTATTTAGCCAATCATGAGCGGCTTGATAGCTAACTTCATATTTTTTAGAAATATAAACAGCACTATAACTCTCTTTACTTATTAAATCCAAAAACCTTAGATATGTTTTTATTCTTCTGCCTCGAAACATCAATGCAATAGCCACAATTAGTTTGTTACGATTAATAGTATTTTCAAATGCATTAATGTTGTATAACTTTATTAAGTTGAGAAAACTACAAGATGAACACACGTTGATATATTGTTCATAAATTCTCGCTTTAAAGCCTAGGTTCTCCATTAACCTAGAGTAATCTTGTAAATGTTTTTTATCACAATCAACAATCTTGATTTTTAAATCTGGAAATTTTCTTCTATTACATCTAACATCTAAAGTTCCATCTCCGCATAATAATTTTGCGAAGAAAGACTCTGCTAATTTTTTGTGATTCCCAGATATAATTGGATTGCTAGATAAAAACTCCCTTATACTATTCATACAATTAATGATTATTTCACTTAATAGAACACTCCTAACAGTTGAAACAAAGCCATATCCTTTGCTATTGTTTTTGTAAATATCAATAGGAAAATTAAATTTTTCATTAAATTCGTTCAGGTGTTTATTAACTGTCTGCCGAGAAATCTTTTTAGGGTTGTAAATATACTTAAACTTCACCATGTTTTTGGAGATTCCTAAACTCATAAGGGAATCAAAGAACTCCTTATTTTCATTGATTAGTTTATTAACAAATTCAACCGAAATTTTATTATCTGTATTCTTAAATTTAGTTCCTTCAGCTTGATATTGCCCAAGCATAGAGCCTAAAATCTCTATATTCGCATATCTTCTAATTTCCACTTGTTTTCCAGAACCACGTTCATGCGAATACCAAATTCTCAACCATTCTTCATTCTTCTTTTTGAATCCAGTTGCAAAAATCTTATAGTTTTTAGAAGTAGATTCTGGAATCAAAGCTAACATGTCTATTTTTTCATTCAAAAGAAACTCTTTAGATCTATTTAGATTATTTTTTTCATTAATATCTAAATTTATTTTGTCTCCACTTTTCAATCTAAGATAATTTACAATGTTTTTCCTTAAAACTATCAGTCTATTGAACTTGGTCAGAAAAATCTTCGACCTATTTTCTTTAGAAACATTAATTTCTACTAATTTCCCCTTTGGAAAATGAAACTTAGAAAAATATAAGCCTAGTTTTGGACCCATTTTTTGTATTTTAACAGTTTCAAGTATCATTTTAATTTACCTCCAAAGTTTCTACATTTTCAAACTTTGGAGAGCAAAAAAGAGAATAGTAAGCGAAACTGCGTAATTGTTTTTTCTGAAAGAGAAAAATATTATTTGGCAGTTTTGTGTGTTCTCTTTTTTTATTCTTTTAGAATTAGTTGTTTATATACCTCACGCGTGAATGTCCAGTGCATAACAGTAACAATTAAAAACAAGCTTATTTTCATCAATCAATATTTTTTTATATTACTTAAGTTATTTATTTTAGTTCGTAAGATTTCAAATGGCAGAAGAAACTCATAAGTCAAAAAAAGAACTGTTTAATGAATTTGATAAGCTAAAGAATCAGGTTAATTCTCTAAGGAAGGATCTCAATAATATCAACAGACAAAAAGAAGAATGGTTTTCAAAAAAATCAGAAACTTCAAAAAATATCAGAGAAAAAATAGGCGGGATAAAGAAAAACAAGAGTGAACGTGATACTTTGACAGGTAAAGTGAAGGATATGAAGCAAACAAGGTCTTCTTTGAGTAAAAAAGCTTCAAAGAAATTGTCTGAGTTCCAGAAGCTGATACAGGAAAAGAAAGAAAAATCTTCAAAACTGGATATAACTGATCCTTCAAAAATAATTTCTGATATCAAGAGGATAGAGTTCAAGCTTGAAACAGAGCCAATGTCTTTTGATGCTGAGAAAAAACTTTCAAAAACTATTAAGGATCTTAAGAGGTCATTAGAAGGAGCATCCGATATTTTAAAAGTCAATGAGGCGATAACTGGTCTGAACAAACTAGTGAAATCTTCCAAGAAAGATACTGATAATGTACATAAAGAAATTCAGGGAACAGCAAAAGAATCTCAAAAAATCCATGAGGCTATAATAGTAGAATCTAAACTTATAAACAATTTAAAGAAAGAAGAAAAAGAAGCCTTAAAAAAATCTTTTGATTTAAAGAAGAAATTCAATAGTATTAATTCAGAAATCAAGGAAAAGCTTGCTTCTATGACTAAATTGAAAGAACATATTAATAAATTCCAGCTTGAAGATCAGGAAAGAAAAAAGCTTAAGGAAACAGAGTTTATTCAGAAGAAAGAGCAAGAGTTTGAAGCTAAGATTAGGTCAGGAAAAAAACTCACAACAGAAGACCTTTTAATATTTCAACATAATAAGAAATGATTATTTTTTGAAATTGCTATAGTTGCATTTTCCGCAGACTTCTCGGTCTTTGTGTGCTGACAAAAAGACTCCATCTCCACATTTAGGACAGAACTGATTGTTCCTCTCAACTTTATTGCCTTGAGTTTTATACAATTTCCATACTTGCATTGGTTTACTTGGTTTTTTTTCTTTTTTCTTCGCCATCTTTACTCTTTCTTCTCTTCTTTTGGTTTTTCTTTAGAAGCTTCTTTTTTTTCTGCAGGCTTTTCTTCTGCTTTAGGTTCTTCCTTCACTTCTTCTTTTGCTTCCTTGTTCTGTTTCTCTATTTTTTCTTTTGCTTTTTTTCCAAGTTTCCTTAATTTTCCAATAATTTCAGAATTTTCATAAGCATAACATACTATTGAGGCTTTTTTGTCGCCATAAGTGTTGTATATGCCCTCAACCTCAATCAGGTCTTCTGTTTTCCCTAATGATTTTGCTACACTATTTTTAATGTCTTTTGTTGAAGGAGTTGCTGCATCGAATTCAACAGTACCATCTACTTTCATCCTGGAAAGCAAAGGTTCTTCTGTTTTTTGTGTTATTTTAAGTTCCATTTATCTCACCTTGATCGCGTATTCTCCTTTTTCTTCAGAGCCTATTTTTTTTGCTATTTCTGATTTACTAGAATCTAAAATGTGCAATCTACCTTGCCAGTTAGTTGAGAACTGGTTTCCTTTGCATACAGGACATTCGTTTCCATCAACAAAATACTTGCATTTTTTGCATGCTTTTTTCTTCATTTTTTACCTTTCTTTGCTACTACTTTTTTTGTGTCTTTTTTATCTCCTTTTTCTACATCTTCTTCTACCCAGTCCAATCTTCCAAGGCCTTGTTGCCTCATAGTTAATCCTAGTTTGGGATTTAGTGGGTCTTTGAATGAAACTGCTACAATTCTTGCTCTGCAGACATCTCCTATTTTTAATGTCCTTTTGCTTTCTTTTCCGGATAACGTTTTTTCTTTTGAAAAACTTACGAAATCGTCCATGGTTTGTGATACGTGGATCATTCCTTCTATTGGTCCCATGGTTATGAATGCTCCGAAATCAACTATGTCTTTTATTTTTCCGACAATTACTTCTTGCATTTCTGGTTTGAATGAAAGTAATTCGAAACTTGTCTCGTAATATGATGAACCATCTCCGGGAATTATGACTCCTTCTCCTACTTCGTTCACATCAGCAACGTCTATTACTATTCCTAGGTCTTGGGACATGTGTCCGTCATATTTTTTCTTTATCCTTGTCAGGATAGCTTCTATTATGTCCAAATCGAAAAGACTTGGTGGAACTCGAATGTAGTCTTTAACTTTTATTTTGTAGTACATTTTTCTCTCTGAAAACTTTAATAATTTTTATCTTGTGTGCAAATACTATTTACCTAAAAATAGCTGCTTACTTTCCCTGCACAATGGGAGGATTTCTTCAGAAACCCTTGTCATTAACAAGTATGAGAGTCTTCTTTTGTTTTAAGACAATAACACTATTGTTTTGGGAAGAAAGTTTCCTTTTTAAATCTTTGTCTTGTGTACACACAATATAGTCTTCCTTAGAAGCACATTCTAGAATAAGGTCATCCACAAGTTCCTTAGAATTTGTCTTTATAACTTGAATATTCTTTATTTTAATCAATTGCAAAGCTATTTTTGCTGCTTCTTTGTGTTTTCCTTTCTGTTTTTGGATTATATTTTCTAATTCCTCAAGTGTCCTATCCAGAACAAACAGGACATATTTTTGGTGAATTATCCTTTCTATCTCAGAGAATATATCTACTTTGAACTGCGCAGGTATCATCAAAAAATTTGTATCTAGTAGTATTTTTATTTCCATTATTTTCTGAATTATTATTATTATTATTATTATTATTTTGTTATGGATATTGTTTCATCCTCTTTATTATAAACATTTTTAAAATTACTATTTATTCTAGGGAACATGAAAGGTTTTTTACTTACGCAGAAAGGCATGGAAGACATAGCTGCTTTGGAGATAGATGAACTTGTAGGTAGCAAAGCAAAGCAGGAAGAAAACTGTGTAACTTTCAACATAAAAAATCATGAAGATTTATTTAAGTTGGCTTACCTGTCTCAATCCGCATTGAGAATTTGTTATTTGTTATCTGAATTTAGTTATAATGATTTGTTCAAGGATTTCGAAAAAAACATAGAAAAAGTAAAGTTGGATGAATGGATTTCCAAAGGAGACACGTTTAGAGTTAAGTGCAAAAAATTGTTTGAACATGAGAAAACAACTCCAGATCTGGAAAATTTTTTTGGGGGTATTACTCTTGACAGAATAGAAAAACAACTTGAAACTAGGCCAAGGATAGAATTAAATAATCCAGACATTACATTATTAATTTTTCTTACAAGCAAAAAATGCTATGTGGGTATTGATTTTTCTGGTGATATAAGCAAGAGGACTTACAACATATTTGCAAGCCCTTCCGCAATAAAAGCACCCATAGCATATGCTTTAGTTAGGTTGTGCAAACATAAGAGAGGAATTTTCATTGATCCTTTTTCTACTTCGGGATTAGTCCCAATAGAAGCAGCATTATTTTTTTCTAAGTTTCCAGTTAATCATTACAATAAAAGCAAGTTTCCTTTTGTAAGATTTAAAGAATTCAAAGAACTTGATTTCGGGGCTTTCTTTAGCAAGATAGACAAAAAAGTAGTAAAGATCAAATTAGACATATTTAACATGGATGCAGCTATGAAAAATCTTAATTTTGCGAAGAAGAATAGCAAGATAGCTGGCATAGACAAGCTCCTCAATTTCAGCAGGTCTGACATAGAGTTTTTGGATGCGAAATTTGATAAAGGCGCTATCCAGAGTATAGTCACCAAGTTCCCTTCAACGAAAACAAAAAACATAGAAAATTTATACAATGAATTTTTTTACAATGCAGAATTTATTCTAAAAAAAAGTGGAAAAATAGTCATGATAGCAAACCCTGTTTTAACAAAAAAATATTCTGAAAAGTATAAGTTTAAGATTCTGGAAGAGAGAAAAATTTTATCCGGTAAGGAATCTTATGACGTTTTTGTTTTTGAAAAATAAAAAGTTATATAAACAATATTAGGAATAATGTCATCCTATGGAAGGAAGAAAAACAAGTGCTTTTGAGAAACTGCTTCTTATTGTTGGAGCACTGATCCTTATTGTTGGTTACATAATGATCAACAAGGTCTATATAGTTCAAAACGGACAGTTAACTTGGGGATTCCTACAAACAACATTTCTTTGGCTCCTTATGGTTATTTTCATTATCCTTATAGCTATTGGGGAAGATATCAAAGAAAGCATCCTTACTAGACAGCTTGCCGAGTTAAAAAATATTAAAGAATTATTATCAAAAAAAAAGAGGTAAAATTTATAAACCGCTTTCTTACTCTACTTGTTGCAGGGTCAGTACTTAGCTGACGGTCACTTTTAGTGGCTGAGGAAAGTCCACCCACCCAAGAAAAGATTACTCACGGGAGTGAGATGCTGAAAAGCATGGCAACCACTCAGAAACGATACCGTTGCAATTTAGGATGATGCTTTCAACTTTTGGTGACAAAATCAGAAAAGCTGACGTTTTTTGCAGAGAGGATGAAACGGTGAGCCCTAATCGGTGCAAGTCGAAAATTGCAAAGTTCTTCGGAATTAGCATGAATGACGCTTAGTTAAATGCTAAGGCAGGCAACACAGCAATGCTGTTAACGGCCTGACAGAAGGTGGCTTATTCTGATCCTGCACTTTCATTTATATTCAAAATGGCACAACAAAAAATAAACATGCCCTCTGGTTCAGGGGGATTGATGCGGTATTTTGACGAGTATCGTAGTCGAATAAGAATTAAACCTGGACACATCATCATAATGTGTGTTGTGGTAATTATTATTATGATATTTCTTTATACTTATGGAAACAGGTTGTTAGGTTTGTAAAATGATACCCGGTATGAATCCTAGAGATGTACAAAAGGCGATGAAGCGTCTTGGAATAAAGCAGGAAGAGATAGACGCTTTGGAAGTAATAATCAAGACTGCAGACAGTGAAATAATCATCTCAAACCCTCAGGTTAGTAAGGTTAACATGGCTGGCCAGGAAAATTTCCAGATATCTGGAGATATTTCTGAGAGAGCTTTGTCCTCTGAACCAGACATCAACGAAGAGGACATCCAGACTGTTATCGAACAGACTGGAGTTTCTGAAGATGAAGCAATTGAAGCAATCAAGAATAATGAAGGCGACCTTGCAAAAACTATAATGGAATTAAAAAAGTAATTTCCCTCCCCTTTTGATAATATGTTTTCTTTTGAATTTCTTAATTTCCCATAAAACTATTTAAACTATGTTCGCTTAGTAAGGCCATGGAAAAGTTTCAGGAACTGGAAATGCAAGCTAAGAAAAAGCTACAATTAGCGGATCATATAGCAACTATGACCTATCCTTTGGTTCAGGATTCAAAACTGCTTATGTCTTCCATAGAAAATATTTTTCTTGCTTATTCTTACGGTATGGGTTCTGTTTTGCATTATGATCTGTTGTTCAAGCACATCCCTCAATTTCCTGAAAACTTTAATTCTAAATTTGATTTGTTTAAGGAAAAATGCATGAGAAAACATGATTTAGACCCAGACCATCTGAGTGTCATGAAAGATTTGAGGGATATAGTTCTTGCTCATAAGAAGAGTCCAGTTGAATTTACCAGAAAAGAAAATTTTGTGATGTGTAATGATGATTATAGGTTAAGGACGATTTCCATGAAGGAAGTCAAAAATTATCTTGAGAAGGCAAAATTATTTATAAAAAGCGTGAATTCTATAGTTAACTCAGACACTATTTTTGCTAATAAGAAATGAAAGAATCACTAGAGAACGCGATAACCGAATTGAAGAGAGTTGACCATCTTTATTATGTAAGTTTGAAGTACACTCGAACTGTGGACATGATGAAGCACATGGTGGAACGTCTAATAAGCACTTTTTCTTTTGCAATTGAAGCAATCCTTGAGCAGGCTAAAGATGATGGACTTATTGAGGAAATACCGGCCAACCTTGGATTGAGGGCAAAACTCGTTATGGATACTTTTAAGGATGAGGAATTGTTGGATTGTATGAATTTTTACATAAAGCTTAGGAAGATATTGAGAGCTAAGTACACTAAACGGGAAGAGTTCAGAAGGCACGTTACTATGACTGCAACCATAGACAATGGGGAGGTTATAGAAGTAAATATTGATCTTCTTAAAGAGTATTACGATAAGGCAAAAGAGTTCATCAGGCACATACGCATTTCTGTTTTTGGAGAGGAAGAGTTGGATGTATAAGATAAAAAAGCATCTGGAATCTAAAGGCTGGAAAAAATCAGAGATAAATAAAACAATAAAAATAATTGAGCACGCAAAAGCGAATAAACATCCTCACATAAAGTTTCTTGACAAAACTGTTTATTGGTTTTCTTTGTTTATAGCAGTTATCGGAAATACGGTTATAGCTCTTACTTTGATACCTTTTTTGTTGGTACTAAACGGTTTTTATTTATACTTAATAATTGTTTTTCTTGGAGTGTCTTTTGGGCTTTTGTTTGAGTTATTGATACGTACCTTAGAAAATTTGGAAAAAAAACATCATGCAGTTCTTTCTATATTGATCCCGGTAATAGCAATAATAAATATTTTTATCATAACTTCTTACGCTAACAATTTGGAGGAAGTTATTAACTTAAACAACAAACAAAATCCTTATCTTGTTGGATTAACTTATGCGGCTTCTTTCATGCTGCCTTACATAACTTATAATTTCTTTCTAAGAAAAAATTATTGATAAAATGACCAACGCAATTATCATTCACGGTTCTTATGGTAATCCAGCAGAAAACTGGTTTCCTTGGCTAAAAGAAGCATTGAAAAAAATAGACATCAAAACTTTTGTTCCTGAATTTCCAACTCCAAAAAATCAAAACCTTGAAGCGTGGAATGATACATTTAAAGATTATGAGAAATATTTGAATCAAGATTCTATCCTTATTGGGCACAGTATTGGTTGTCCATTTATCTTAAGCGTTCTAGAAAATACATCCATACAGATCAAAGCATCTTTTTTGGTAGCAGGATTTCTTGGACCCATTGGCAACGACTATTTCGATATAATCAACAAGACATTCACCGAAAAAAACTTCGATTTAGAAAAAATAAACAAGAATTGCAAAAACTTTTTTAGTTATCATTCTGATAATGATCCTTACATTCCTTTAGGGAAAGGGAAGGAATTTTCTGAAAAAATTGGCGCAGAACTAAAAATAATTTCTAATGCAGGTCACTTTAATGAATCTTCTGGTTATAAAAAGTTTGAAATTCTCCTTCAAGATATCAAAAAAACTCTCGCAAAACATTTATAAGCGAAAACTTAATTCTTCAGGGCATGGCGGCCTTAGTTTAGTGGTTAGAATTCGAGACTGTGGATTATCGTATAAGTGGTTATCTCGAGACGCGAGTTCGATTCTCGCAGGCCGCCCTCCAATTTTCAAAAAGTTATCACCAACCATAACCTTTATAAATGCACATTCTTTCCCATAATCATCAGCCCGAGTCTCATGGCGCTTCTAGGGTTGCGAAATAGTTTCGTAACATTAAGAAAGCTTTTTCTCGGTTGTTTAAACTAAAAATGGCAGATAAAACTGAAGTTAAAGAAGCAGATGATTTTAAGTATTTTGTTCGTATTGCAAATACTGACTTAGAGGGCAATAAACAGATTCATCACGCTTTAACAAAGATCAAGGGAGTTAGTTTCATGTTTTCTAATATGATTTGTACGCTAGCCGGAGTTGATAAATCAAGCAAGACTGGGAATTTAAAAGATGACCAGGTAAAGAAGTTGGATGAGGTCATTAATGATCCTTTGAAGTTCAAGGCTCCAGTGTGGATTTTTAACAGAAGAAATGATTATGAGGATGGTTCTGATAAGCATCTTAACGGTTCTGACTTAACATTTTCTAAGGAAAATGATATCAAGAGATTAAAGAAAATTAAGTCTTATAAGGGTATGAGGCACGGTGTTGGTCTTCCAGTTAGAGGTCAAAGAACAAAATCAAATTTCAGAAGAAATAAAGGAAAAGGTTCATTAGGAGTTAAGAAAAAAGCTGGAGCAAAGTCAGGTAAATAGGTAAAAAATGGGAAGTCCAAGAAAACAAAGGAAGAAATTTGCAAAGCCGTCTCATCCGTGGCAAAAAGATCGTATCTTAGCAGAACAGGAAATTTCTAAGGAGTATGGATTAAGGAGAAAGTATGAGATTTGGAAAATGAACACTATCCTAAAGAATTTTACCAAGCAGGCTAAAAATCTTATTGCTACACAAAATGTACAATCAGAAAAGGAGAGGAATCAACTTCTAGCAAGACTTTCTTCTTTGGGTCTTATTGAGAGTAATACTGGGGTGGGAGATGTTCTTTCATTGTCATTAAAGGATGTTATGGAGAGAAGACTTCAAACCATTGTTTATAGAAAGAATCTTGCAAGATCTTTAACTCAAGCTAGACAATTTATAGTTCATGAACATATCAAAGTGGGAGATAAAGTAATTAATTCCCCTTCGTATCTTGTCCCTATCTCTGAAGAGAGTACAATAGTCTTTGATACTTCTTCAGCTCTTTCAAAACCTGATCATCCTGAAAGATTTATAGAAGCGAAGAAGGAAGTAAAGGAAGCAAAGAAAGAAACAGAAGAAGATAGTAAGGAAGCAAAAGAAGAAAAACCGGTGAAGAAAAAAGCTGTTAAAAAGTCTAAGGAAGCTAAAGAAAAGAAAGTACCTGTTGAGAAAAAAGAAAGTAAAGAAGTAAAGAAAGCACCTACGGAGAAAGAAGTAAAGAAAGAGGCTAAAGAGCCTACTAAGAAAAAGGAGAGTAAAGAGTAAAAATGGCAAAATATCAAGAAAGGTGGGGAGTAGTTCACATTTATGCGTCTTATAATAACACTATCATTCACATTACTGACCTTACTGGAACAGAGACCATAAGCAAGGCTTCTGGGGGTATGGTTGTTAAGAGTCATCGTATGGAATCTTCTCCTACTGCGGCTATGGCAGCTGCAAAAAGAGCTGCTGAAACGGCTAAGGAGAAAGGAATTACGGGAATACATGTAAAGATCCGGGCTGCTGGAGGTCATAATCATCCGTCTTCTCCTGGTCCTGGAGCGCAAGCTGCTATACGGGCATTATCTAGGATGGGTATGAGAATTGGGATTATTGAGGACGTTACACCTATGCCTCACGATGGTTGTAGGAAGAAAGGAGGAAGACGCGGAAGACGCGTTTAGGAGGTAAAAATGGAGATAAGGCTTCTTGATAATAATAAAGATACAGGAAAGGTTTCTTTTATCATAAAAGATACAACTGCGGCATTTGTAAATACTTTGAGAAGAATTATCTTAGAGGAAGTTCCTACAATGTCCATAGAGGATGTTGAGTTCAGGAAAAACTCTTCAATTTTGTATGACGAAGTGATTGCTCATAGGTTAGGGTTGATTCCCTTAAAAACAGATTTGAAATCTTATATTGTGCAAGACGAGTGTAAGTGTGAAGGTAAAGGTTGCGCAAGATGTCAAGTAAGTTTAACTCTTAAGGCAAGTGCTGCCGGAGTTGTTTATGCTTCTGATCTCAAGAGTAGGGATCCTGCCATAAAACCAGTTTTTCCTAAGATGCCAATTGTAAAATTGCTTAAAGGACAGTCTTTGGAACTTGAGGCAATAGCAACTTTGGGAAGAGGTAAAGAACACTCTAAGTGGAGTCCAGGTTTAACTCATTATAAACACAAGCCTGTTGTTGAAGTAGGAGATGTGAAGAATCCTGATGAGGTTGTTGAAGCAACTCATGGTAATGTTTTTGAAATCAAAGATGGAAAATTACAAGTTGTTAAGGACAACTTATTCAAGTATGATCTTGCGGGTGCTGCAGAAGATGCTTCAAACGGCGCTGTCCAAGTAAAACATGATAATGATTTTATTTTTTATATTGAACCTTGGGGGCAATTGTCTTGCAAGGAAATTTTGAATAATGCGATAGACATTTTCAACGAAAGATTTGATACTTTTGCAGAAGAATTAAAGAAATCAAAATAGTTGCATTCCCGGGCAATATGCGGAGGTGGCAGAGCCTGGTCAAATGCGCAAGGTTGAGGGCCTTGTCCCTTAGTGGGTGCGCGTGTTCGAATCACGTCCTCCGCATTCACAATCAAAAAATAATGTTCAAAAAATAATAAGATGGTAAAAAGAACTTACACCACCAATCCTTTGCTTAAGAGTTTGATAGCAGAGTTGAAGAAAAGGAGTAGTGAGCAATCCGTTAATATTTGGAAGAGGATAGCTTCTGATCTTGAAAAACCTACTAGGCAAAGGAGAGCGGTAAACCTTTCAAGAATTGATAGGAATGCGAAGGAGAATGAGATAGTGGTAATTCCAGGAAAGGTTCTTGGTTCAGGTGATTTAAACCATAAGCTTACAATTTCCGCTTACCAGTTTTCACAGCAGGCAAAAGATAAGATTGAGAAAACAGGTTCTATTATGGTGAATTTGTTGGAATTAAGCAAAGATAAGCCTGATGGAAAAAAGATAAAGATACTAGGTTAATAAGATGATAATAGACGCAAATAATTTGATATTGGGAAGGTTAGGTACTTATGTAGCTAAAAAATCTCTCTTAGGGGAGAAGATAGACATAATCAATTGCGAAAAAGCAATAATCACCGGGAAAAGAAAACAGGTTCTTGAAGATTATAGAAAATCTTATCAGATGGGAATTCCAAAGAAAGGTCCTTTTTTTAGGAGGATGCCTGATCGATTTGTTAAGAGGGCTATAAGGGGGATGATTCCTTACAAGAATGAGCGTGGAAAAATTGCGTACAGTAACCTTAAGTGTCATGTGGGAATTCCAGATTCCTTAAAGGATAAAAAAGCGGATACTATTGAAAATGCTAATGTTAAAAAATTACCTACTCTTGATTATATTACCGTTAAAGATATATGCAGTCATTTCGGAGTTGATATAAAGTGAAAACAATAATTACATCTGGAAAAAGGAAGAGTGCTATAGCTAAGGCAGTAGTCCAGCCAGGTACAGGAGTCGTAAAGATAAACAATATGATTTTGGATTTTTATGAACCTAAGATGTCTAGGTTAAAATTAATGGAGCCTTTAATTTTGTCAGGAGACATTGCAGAAAAAGTGGACATAAGAGTCACAGTGAATGGTGGAGGAATATCTTCTCAAGCAGACGCTTCAAGGCTTGCAATTGCAAAAGCCCTTTCAGAATATTCAAAAAGTAAAAAATTGAAAGAACAGTTTTTAAAGTATGATAGAAGTCTTTTGGTTGCAGACGTTAGAAGGAAGGAACCTTCAAAGCCAAACAGGCATGGACAAGCTAGAGCAAAACGGCAAAAGTCGTACAGGTAAGGAGATGATAAAATGATAATACCAATAAGATGTTGGAGCTGCGGAAAACCTATAGGTCATCTTTGGGAAGATTTCCAGGAAAAAGTAGAAAAGGATGAGGATAGAAAAAAAGCTCTTGATGATCTTGGTCTTGAGAGATATTGCTGTAGGGCAATGTTCTTGGGTCATGTAGATCTTATAGATACAGTAGCACAGTTCAAGAAATTTTAAGGTAAAAAAATGGCAAGAATGCATTCAAGGAAACGAGGAAAGAGCAGCTCAAAAAAGCCCTCTACTACAAATACTCCGGTTTGGGTAAGTTATAAACCTCAAGAGTTGGAGATGATAATCTCTAAGCTTGCAAAGGAAGGTAAGAGTACTGCTGAGATAGGGACAATTTTGAGGGATACTTATGGGATTCCCGATGTTAGGCTTCTCTTTAAGGCTAAGCTTTTGAAGGTAGTTGAAAAGGCTGGAGTGCAAGTGGAAATTCCGGAGGATCTTGTTTCTCTTATAAGAAGGTCTGTTCAGATACGCAAGCACATGGAAGCAAACAATAAAGATCAGACTGCTAAGCGTGGTTTGCAGTTAACAGAATCCAAGATTAAGAGACTTACAAAGTATTATAAGAAATCTGGAAAGTTATCTTCTGAGTGGAAGTATGATCCTGAACGTGCAGGATTTTTTATGAAATAATTTATTTCTATTTTTTTTATGTTTTTCTTTTTATCACGTAATCTGATAATTCATAAAAGAATTTTTCGCTTTCTTTGTTTAGTTTTGCTTTTTTTAGATATTTTTTTGCTAGCAGAATATTTTTTTCAGAAAATTCTTTACAATAGTCTAAGGCTCCTGAATCTTTGATAGCATTTATTGTTTCATTAATTTCTTTTTTTGTTGCTTTTTCATTTCCTAATGTTTTTTGTATTATTTTTTTTTGATTCTTATTTTTTGTTTCTAATGCTTTTATTATCAACAAGGTTTTGTTACCTTTTTTGATATCGCTTCCCAAGTTTCTTCCTTTGTTCATCTTTTTGCTTATGTCTATGATATCATCATGTATTTGGAATGCTATTCCAGTATGATGTGCATATCTTTCCATGTTCATTATTTGATTTTTGGTAGCGTTCCCAGCTATAAGCCCGAATAGGATTGATGCTGTTAATGGAGCAGATGTTTTTCCTGCAACAAGCTGGATATAATCTTTTTGTGTTGATTTTTCCCTTGATGATATCAACAGATCAAATATTTGACCTTCATTAGTTTTGCAATATGCTTTATTAAACACTTCCAAAATCTTTTTTTTAGTATCGTTTTTTATTTTAGCTTCGATAATTGAAGAGTATGCTAATGAGTAGAGTATGTTTCCTTGTATTATTCCCATTGAAGTTGAGAATCTTTTTGATAAGTTTCCAAAAATATCTCCAAAATATTTTTTGTCCTTAAATCTTTTTTTGTAATATTCTTCAAAAATTTTGTGCATAGTTTTTTTATTTCTTCTTAAGGAATCTTCATCCATGATATCATCATGTACTAAGGAAGAGGCATGGAACAGTTCTGGTACAAAGCAAAAAGGGTAAATTTTTTTGTCTGTTTTGCATGAATTATATGCTATTATTGAGGAAATTGGCCTTATTCTTTTTCCGTTTCTTAATGTAAATTCTTTTAGATGCTTATAAGAAATGTTTAAGATAGGATCTTTTGTATTTTTTATTTTTCTGTCAAAGAATTTTTTGATTTCAAAATCTACATTTTTTTTGTATTTTTTAAGAAATTCTTGGAATTCCATTTTGTGGTTAATGTAAATATTAAGATTATGCTATTTTATTTATTGCTTCTACTACTTCATTTATCGTGATGTCTGGAGTTGAGGCTCCTGCGCTTATACCAATTTTTTCTTTGTCCTTGAACCAGTTTGCTTCTAATTGGTCTTGGGATTGTATGAAATGTGTTTCTACTCCTATAGATCTTGATTTTGCAGCAAGTTCTTTTGAATTTGAGGAGTTTTTCCCTCCAATGATTATCATGACATCCGCTTTTTTTGCTATGTCTTCTGTCCCTAATTGTCTTTGTTTGGTCGGGTTACATATTGTATCCACAAAAACAAATTTATTTGACATATCTGCAAGATTCAGTTGCATTTTTTCGAATTTTGCTTCAAAATTATTATTTATGCTTCCAATTAATTTATCGTATCCTGCAACAGACATTGTTGTCTGGGAGATTATCGCAACTTTATAGAAATTATTGGAGGTTATGTAATCAACAACAGACAATGCATCTTCTGCACTTTCCGCAAAAAAAGTGTCTTTGCCTTGTAGATGGTAGCTTGTTCCTATGCTTTCTGGATGGTCTCTTTTTCCGAATAGTATGACTTCATATCCGTTATTTTTTAACTTTATAGCGACATTGTGCACTAATGTAACTAATGGACATGTAGCATCATTTAGGTTTTTGCCGCTGATTATTGATTTTTTTTTAAGGTCAGAATAGGTAGTTCCAGGTTCCCCATGCGCTCGTAATACAGTTATAGCTTCATTTGGAATACTTCCTATTTTTTCAGCAAATTCTATGCCTTTTTTCCCAAGTTCTTCTATAACTCGTTCGTTATGTACTAACTGGCCATAAACATAGGTCTTTTTTGGATTCTTTTTGGCAACGTCCTCTGCGATGTCTATAGCTCTTTTTACCCCGAAACAAAATCCAGCATTCTTTGCCACCATAATTTCCATAAGAAAAAGGTCTTTAATTTAATTTAAAAGGTTTTTGTAAGATAGACAAAAGGATAAAGGTCTTTAAGCTTGAAGTAAGCTTCTCTGGCTGAGTATATGCTATCGTACACTCCTATGATTGTTGGTCCTGATCCTACAACCATGCTGTGCAGTGCATCAAATTTTCTAAAATTTCTTTTTATATCTGATATTATTGGATGTTTTTTTTCTATCAGTTCATCAAAATCATTCTGCATTAACTTTGATATTTTCTTTATGTCTTTCTCTGCCATGGCTTTAGTTAATTGATTGATATTGCTTTTTGTTTTTATTTTCTTTTTTCTCTTGTCAAATTGAGAGTATGCCCAACTTGTAGAAACTTTAATGCCGGGATTTACCAGCACGATATTCATTGAAATTGGTTTTTTTAGTTGCTTTACTTTTTCACCAATTCCTTCAACAACTGCGCTTTCAGATTTAATGAAAAAAGGAACATCTGATCCTATTTTTATTGCAAATTCAATAAGTTTATTTTCGCTTATTTTAAGTTTCCATAATTTCGCAAGAGTAGTTAGGGTTGTTGCAGCATTTGAACTTCCTCCGCCCAATCCTGCTGAGATTGGGATTGCTTTTTCTAAGTGTATTTTTATTCCTTCTTTTATGTTGTATTCTTTTTTTATTATTTCTGCTGCCTTATGCACCAAATTTTCCCTGCTTTCTAAATCTTTGTTTGTGCTTGTTATCTCTATCTTATCTTCTTTCAGTTTCTCAAAAGAAATAGTGTCATGCAACTGCACTGGCTGCATAATACTTTTTACCTGATGATAGCCAGACTTTAGTTTCTTGCCTATTTCTAAACACAGATTTGCTTTCGCATAGGATTTAACAATCATAGAATCTTGAATATTTAATCATATATTAATGTTGCTTATTTTAGGATTGTTGTCTATAAGACATCATGCCCCTCATTTTTCCTCCAAGTTCCCAAAGAACTTGTTTAAGTCCTTTTTCTGTAATTGGCTCAAATTCAATCGAAGGTAAGTCTCCATTAGAACTGATGGGTCTGCCCAAATAATCGGGATTGAATTCCTTTATTAATCCCAATTGTAATCGTTCATTTTCTATTCTGACTGCCCCAATTCCAGAATAATCTCCTAAGCTTCCCGGAAGGTTTGTGACTGCTATAAGTTTTCTTTTTTCTATATCTTTTCTTTCTTTACCTCTTACTTGATATCTTTCTTGAAGTCCTATTGAATCTTCATTTTTTTGTATTTCAGCACCAGTTTTTTGTACAATTCCTGCAGAATTATAGAATCCAAATCCATGCATACTAAACCATAATCCAAAATCAGTTGTGTTATGATCGTATCCTTCTAGGTTTCCATATTGTTCCTTGCCTCTCATTTGTAGGGATAATTCAACTAGCTGAGCAGTTCCTGATGCTGCTATTGGGTGTGTTTTGCACAGGAATCCTCCGGACAGATTATATGCTACTTTTTGTCCATATCTACTGGATTTTCCAAGAACAAATTCTGCTCCCTTACCTCTGCTCGCTAACCCAAGATCTTCTGCAGCTATTATGGGTACTGGTGCAAAAGCATCGTGCAGTTCAACAATACCAATATTATTTGGTCCGATTCCTGTTTGTCGAAATAGTTTTAGGGCAGCATCGACTGTTGAATCTAAGGAAATAAGGGTTCTTCTGTCTTGAATGCTGACAGTACCACGTGCACTTTCAATCCCTGTCAACTTAAGGTCAGTTTCTTTAGGTGTCAAAACAACAGCGGCCGCACCATTATATGTTCCTGCACAATCATTCCTTGTTAAGGGTCTTGCAACCCAAGGATTTTTTGCTTTGTTCTCATTAGAACCAACATTATCGAAATAATCTGTTTTAGAAATAAGTTCCTTGAAATGCGCATGAGGGTTTAGATTTCCATGGGATCTATTTTTATTTAATATTTGAAAAAATATTTCTTGTAATTTTTTTTCTTTTATACTCCATCTATGTAAGTATTCTGTTGTTGCAAGACCTGCGATTACTGGCATGGTAACTCCTAAATTACGATCATCTTCATGCACAACTTTGCTGGTCTCTTTAGTGACAGTATCACGGTCTATGCTTTCCTGGTGCATGACTTCTCCAGATATAACTAGGACTTTGTTGCCTCCTAATGCAAGCTGATATCCCAACTGCACAGCGGCAGCTCCAGTTGAGGATCCTCTGTTTACATGTATGACATTGGTTGTAGTGGGTATTCCTAGATTATTTCCAACCAGTGCATCCAAACTTCCTTTTTTTGAATATCCTTGAGCATTGAAGTTACCTATGACTACTATGTCGGGGGTTGAAGAGGTTATGGATAAATCTAAGGCTTCTCTACCTACTTCTCCCATTATGGTTTCCAGTTCTCTTGCGTCTTTACCAAAATTGCTTTGTGCAACTCCATCAATAAATACTTGGTCCATTTTATGTTGTTAAAAAGATCAAGGTATATTTATAAACCTTTCCATCATTACTATTCAAAAGTAGTATCTAATTTTTTAAAGTGACTGCACAAACACAATACATTCCTTTTCCTTTACCGAACTCGGTAAGTTCTTCTCCGGTTGTTGCTGCAATTCCAATATTCTCTTCCTTCACTTTTAACAACTTTGAAAGCTTCTTTTTTATTTTGTCAATATGTCCATCTATTTTCGGTTTTTTGCCCTCTAACATGATAGCGACATTCCCAATCTTCAAATTCTTTTTCTCAGTTTTTTCTAAAATGAATTTAAGATATTCTTTGCTATCAGTAATGCCTTCTTCAAACATCTTGTCCGCATAATAACCCAGGCTTTTCATCCCAATTGAAGTACTGATAGCATTAAACAGGGAATGCAAGATTACATCTCCATCCGAGTTTGCATCAAAACCATACTCTTTTGTTATTTCCACCCCACCCAATACTAAAGCTTTTTTCTTCAGAAATTTATGAGAATCGGTACCTATTCCCAGTTTTGACGCATTTGATAGTTTGTTAGCGTAAGCAAGATCGTGCTGATCCGTTATTTTGAAGTTTTCTCTGGAGCAATACACCATTTTAACTTGCCCGTGCATCTTCTCAACTAGTGAAACGTCATCCGTACCGTAAAAACCATCTCTGTTAGCTATCTCGAACGCCTTTTTAGCAAGAAAATATTTCATGGCTTGAGGAGTTTGTGCTTGCCACAGTAATTTTCTATCAATTGTCTGCTTAACAAGACCTTCCTCCACAACTTTTATTGTGTCTTTTGCCGGAAAACCACATACAGCAGCCCCAAATTTTTTGGTTGCTTTAATCATCTCCTCAATCAAAGCTTCGTCAATAAAAGGATTAGCAGCGTTATGTATCAAGATAACATCTTCCTTGTCAGCTTTCTCAATAGCTTTTATGCCGTTGTACGTTGAATCTTGCCGTTCTTTTCCTCCCTCAACAATCTTTTCAACTTTCGAGAATTTGCCTGCTTTCACTATGGACTTAAACTCTTTCTGGTCATCTGGATTAATAACGAGAATTATCTTGTCTATTTTTTTGCAATCATTGAATATCTTTAAAGTATGATAGATGATCGGGTTTTTATTTAGTAACAAAAATAGTTTATTGACACGCCTGCGCATCCGCTTTCCTTTACCTCCTGCAACTATTATCGCTATGTTCATCTTAAGTAAATTCCCTTAACGATTCTTCAAGTTGTTTTGGGTTTTTAAAATATATGACATTCATTCCAAGTTTTCTTGCTTTTTCTACATGTTTGAAATTATCATCAATAAATACCACTTTTTCTGGTTTCTCTCCCGTTTGTTCTAAAGATTCCATAAAAATTCCGTCACCATCAAATTTTGTAGTTCCTGCTTCATGAGAAAACACCCCCCCCTATGAATTTACTAGTAAAATCGTATTTAGCTTGTAGATAATCAGCACGATCTTTTACGTTATCTGATAGAAAATAAATTTTAAACTCTTTTCTTTTTAGGTCTTTAACTATCTTAACTACTTCTTTTATTGGTTTGTAGGAACCAAACCATATTTCAGCTAACTCTCTATTGTTTGATTTTATGTCAAAATTGTCTTTTAATTTTTTGAAGAATTCAGTTCCGCTTATTTTGCCTTTCCGGTATAACTTTCCAAATTCAGAACCAGGTTTAAGCACTTCCTCCAGTTCTTCCTTTTTTATTTTATATTTTTTAGATATTTTGTCTATAGCAATTTTAGTCCCATTTGTAAAGTAGACTCCCCCTAAATCAAAAATTATAGTTTTGATCATCTTCAAAAATCCTCGGTTCCAATAATTTTTTGTGTTTCTCCCCTTGTTTTTTTGTCCGCGTCCAAAATTCGATTTATGTCTGGTTTTTTTATTGTGTTATGATTGTCCATAGTTTTCCTTATTATTTTTGGGATATCCAAAAATCCTATTTTGCCATCTAAAAAAGCAGGTACTGCTATTTCATTTGCTGCGTTCATCACGCAAGGCATACTTCCAGATATCTTGCCAGCTTCGTAAGCATATTTTAAACAGGAAAATCTTTCAAGATCAGGTTCTTCAAAGGTAAGGTTTTTGATTTCCGCAAGATTAAGTTTTTTCATTTCTAAATTTAGTCTTTTTGGGTAGCTTAGGGCATATTGTATGGGTAATTTCATGCTGGGATTTCCTAGTTGTGCTATTACGCTTTTGTCTTTAAACTCGACCAAAGAGTGGATGATGCTTTGTGGGTGCACAACAACATCGATGCTATCATAACCAACCCCATAAAGGTAATGTGCTTCTATTACTTCAAGACCTTTGT
>JADHVG010000067.1 GCA_016784105.1 Candidatus Woesearchaeota archaeon | reverse complement strand
TTGAATCAAGTATTACTAGTTGTCTGCCAATTGCTTCTTTTTGAGTATTTTCAACTAGTGGTTGGTTTCTACAATAGTCACAAGTATCGGTATTGGGAGGATTTAATTTCTTCATTCTTGAAGCACAATCAGACCTTTTTGACAAAAGAATGTGTCCGGGTAGTGTTTTAGAGAATTTTTTGATTAAATCACTTAATGAGTTCTCATTAATATTTCCCATGAAACTTCCTTTCGCACATTGAGAGTCCGCATAAATGTTCCCATTTGGAAATGTTGTGGGGTAAAATCTTGCCGCAAATTCCTTTTGCGATCGTTTTGGAGATATCTCAATGTAATGATTCAAAAAAGTGGATTTATTCTGTTTTTCGGCTGCTTCTATTATTTTTTTATTGAGATAATTCTTTCTTTTATCCCTATTGTCTCTTAAATTTTTTTCGAGTAACTCGGCTTTACCGTAAACTCCAAATTCTTCGTGAGGTTCAAACCTAATTTGATGTTTAACGATGATCTCCGCTAATTCATCCATCAACTCATAACTTTTTTCATCAGTTGTTATTCTTAAAATGATTTTTAGTTTTTGTTTCTTGGCTTCTTGGATTACATTAACCAAGCTAGATAGAGGAACCCTCTTTAAATGGAATCTATCAGAACTAACAAGCAGAGTGTCTAATTTTTTGTCTACTAAAAGCTTAATCGCTTTTTCTGTTAATTTTTTGTTTCCACCAAAAAAACCTGAGGTTATTAACAGCACTTCATGAGGCTGTTGGTATTTCAAAACAATGTCTATGCATTTTTCCAATTTCCCTAAGTCATAAAACGGTTCCCCCCCGCAAATTCTTATTCCTACATCGTTTTCAGTGTATTCTTTAGCAACTCTCTCGATAGTTTCTTCTGGCATCCATTCACCTTTATGAACACAACCATAAATGCAGAAATCACAGTCCACAGGACAGGCAGTTGTTAGAAGAATGTCCCCATCTAGTTTTTTGAATTGTTTTACCATTTTTTATTTAATCCGAAAGAATGCAAGCAATAACTACAAGGAGAAGCTGTTTGTCTTGGTTTTTTCCACTTTGCAAACAATCTGTTTTTATTTTTTAGAAAACCGATTCTAACTTGATTATTTTTTTGGATTATTTCTAGGAGGGACCTACCTTCTATAGAGCCAATAGAAGAATTGTGTAATGAAGATAAAAAGTGGCAAAAAGATAATCTTCCTTTAGCATCAATAAACAAACGTAGTTTTCTTTGGTAAGTGCAATTTTCGTTTAAGAGTGCTGGAGAAAAGTGAATACTTTTGTTCAAATTTAGTTTAGTTATCTCTTCAATTGCTTCTCTCTTCATTTCATCATCCATCAACATGTCGTCTTTTGTTTTTCCTAATGGATAAATTTCTGTAGGGACTAAAGAACCTCCCCCACAATTTTTTACTAACTGATTCATGCCCTCTACCTTATTGTAATTATATTTGTTAAGCCTCATATAAACATTAAAACTAATTCCTCTTTGATTCAGATACTCAAAAGCGTCTAGAGTGTTAGAAAAAGTACATTCGCCCATAAGTTTATCATTTTCCTTTTCATCTGGATGATCTAGAAAAAATGTAAAATTAAAATTATCAGTTAAATTCAATTTTTTGATGTTATTTACAAAATTTTTGCCATTGGTTAAAATATTGACATTACAATCAAATTGGTTAAATAATTCCATTATTTCTTTAATTCTGCTATGTGACAGCGGATTGCCCATATCCCACCCCAGTTCAAAGTGTCTGATAGGATTTTGTAGAGTTTTATTTTCATCAATAATCCTCTTGATTATATTAAAATCTAATTCTTCACTTCCCTCTTTTGGACAGTATACACAATCAATATCGCATTTATTTGTAAGTTCGAATACTATTGTGCCTATGTTGTGGTTCTCTGAAACATAACTTTCTTGTTCGTAAATGTAATTCTCATCCTGATTAGAAACATCCGTCCATTCAACAGATTTGCTCTTGCAGTTATCACACCAAACATCCAATCGAGGATTTTTGGTGAATTTATTGACAATTTTTTCAATTTTTGTAGTAGCTTCTTTCTGGGAAACTAAAGTCTCTACCCTATTGATCTCTACAAATGATTTTGTGTTGCCGCATTCACTACATTTCCAACCCATAACTTAGCAAGGAAAGATAATTATTAAAAAGGTTTTTGGAATTTAATCAGAAAAGACACATGATAAGATGTTAAAGCATAATGATGTTTGGGAAAGAATATACAAAGAAGACATACTTTACAAAAATAATGGGGACTTAATAACTCATTTTCCAAAGCTAAAAAAATTCTTAAAATATGCAATATATTCTCAAGAGAATGGAAGTTATTTCTATCATGATTCCTCTATGATTTATAACACCTTTTATTTTTGCGGCATTCTTCACTGTATAAACAAAAAACCTTCAGAAAAAACAGAAAAGTACATCCAATCACTACAAGTCGGAGATATGGGGTTTGCTGAAACTACCGGAGAAAATCCTTGGACTGATAAGTCATATCTTGCAATCCAAATGTTCTATTGGTTTAATATTCCTATTCAAAGGAAAAGTGAACTGATTGCTTTTTTCCAAAATTTTCAAAATGCTGATGGAGGGTATGGTTCTTTATCCAACGAAAGCTCAAATTTCTCTAACACAGTTCAGACTATCCTTATTTTAAATGAACTAGGATCAAAATCCAGGAATATAAAGCTAGTAATCCAATGGTTAAAAGAAAATTCGCATTTAACAAATCCCAATATCTTATTCGAATACATACAATCTTTAATATTGTTAAAATATGGTTTCAATAAGAAAGAAAAAGACACATTGAACCAATCTATTTTTCATTTTCTAAATAGTCCTGGATTAAATTATGAAAACAAATATTATTGCGTGAAATCTTTAATACTGTTGAGGGAATCTATCCCTGATTACGATCATATAGTAAAAAATAAAAATATCCTAAACAACGGTGCAAGGGAAAATTACTATCTTTCTGAGCTCTTATTTATTTACGGTAAGATTGAAGATTCAAAAGATATGTTTTATTCTTACACCAAAAAAAATGAATTAAAACAAGGAGGATATTCTTCTCCAGAGATCAGTGTTATCAAAAATGGTTTTATGGTGCATTCCCTATATCTGATTAATTCTTTAGAATCTATCAACAAGGATGAATTTGCAGACTGGTTGTTATCGATATCGAATCACGACGGTTGGGGTCCAACCCAAAACTCTAAGCAATATCACGAATACACTCTAACGAGTTTGATTGCTCTAAAACTATGTGGTAAAAACCATATAAAAAATAAAGAGGGAATAATAAGAACAACTAAAGAAGAATTAGATAATGCGTTGAATTTTCAGCATCGCAACAATTATCATGTTTTGAGAACAATAAAGAATTCTTTGGAGAAATCTATGATCTTAAACCAGAACCCTCAAGAATTCTTAAAAATATCCAACAAAGTGATGGAATACTCCAATGAAGATGGAGGGTTCGGACCTCAAGATAAATCTTACCTTTATGCAACATTTTGGGCAATCAGGAGCCTATATCTTTGTGAAAGTTATATGAGACATTCAAATAAGTTGTTCATCAGCAAACTAAATAAAATAAAAGAAAAGACTTCTAGGTGGATAGGTTCTTGTCAAAATGAAGATGGGGGTTTCGGTCCAATGCCAAACCAGCCTTCAAATATACAATCAACTTTTTGTGCACACTACTCCTTGTGGATGTTGGATAAAAAACCCATAAGCCAAAAAAAATGCCTAGAATGGTTATTGAGTTTACAAAGAAATGATGGGGGATTTGCAGGAAGTAAAGAAACTGGATCAGAAATGTTGCACATTTTATATGTGATTGGTTCTTTAGCCATTTTAAGAAATTGTCACTCCCAAGATTTTCTAAACTGACTCTTGAGCCTCAATAACCTCTAATCTTTACATTGTTTAAGGAGTTGTCTCTTATCTCTAAAAAATAGATTCCAATTAATATTTTTTAAATTTTAACTAGAACGTCGTTAGTGACCTCTCCTTGGAATTTATTGAAGAAGCTAGCATCCTCAAGTTGTTTATAGTATTTCCAGCATTGAACATCCGGAACAAATAATTTTTTAGTGTAGCTATATGTGACACATAGTGCGCCACCGGAACATTGGTTAAAATTGGAACACGTTTTACAGGAAGGATGAGCATTATTTAAGTTTCTTAATTCCCACAACTTATTTGAGGAATGCCAAGTTTCGAAGAGGCTTTTTTCCATGACATTACCAACTACTATTGGAAGTCTCCTACAAGGTAAAATATCTCCATTTGGCATCACTACCATCAGTTTCCCATCATATACTGCGCAGTAATGCCTTGCAAATCTATCATCCAATTCCTCATTAAATATAGAACTCTCACATCCAATGTAAATACTAAAGCGTTTGCCTTGTTTTCTGAACTTATTGTTCATTTCTGTTGCTTTTAAATAATATTCTTTTAATTCAGATGGTTCAATTAACTCATTTTTTAACTGAGATCCTGTCCCTGTAGGAATCAATCTTCTTGTACTCAATTGTGTTGCGCCTGATTGATATAATGTTTCACACAATTCAGGTATATCCTTGATGTTTTTCTTAGTCAAAGTTAAGGAAACAGAAGTAGTTATTCCTTCGGCTGTAAGGATTTTTATTGCATCTAATACTTTATTAAATGATCCTTTTCCTCGAATTTTATCATTGTGTTCCTGAAGGCCTTCCAAACTTACTTGGTAAAAAAAAATATTTAATGACTTTAGCTTCTTAGCAAGATCCCTCGTTATGAAGCTTCCATTTGAAAGCAAGACCCAATTAAACAAATTTGATTGCTTATGTACATTCTCAAGCAGTTGCATAAAATCTTCTCTTGCAAACGGTTCTCCACCAGTTATATGCAAACGGGCCATATTCTTGGGTATTTTCCAGGTCTTTAGCAAAAAAATATATTGATCCAAAACCTTCATTAACTCACTAAATGATAATTCGTCCTTTGCAGTATATTTTTCCTGATAACAATGCTTACAACGCCAATTACACCTATCGGTGACATGCCACTGCAGCGTAAAACTTCTTGGTTTTGGCAAATGCTGAGTCATAAAATAAAAAATCAAAACAAAATATTTAAGTATTTCTATTTAGGTCAAGAGGATAATGAATATCTGCATGATAAGCAAATATCCGCCAATAGAAGGAGGAGTTTCATCTGACAATTATTGGCTGGCTAAAGCATTAGGGGAAAGAGATCATCAAGTACATGTGGTGACAAATGCTTGGGAAGTTGAAGATGATTATAGAGAACAAATAAATCATGATGAATTAAGTAATCTGGAATCAAAAAATGTTTTTGTTCACAGCACAATAAATGATTTTGGTTCTCCAATTCTAAAATCAAATTATTACACTGAAAAGATAGTAAATCTTGCAGTGGATATAATCAGGAGTAAAAATATAGACATCATATATTCTAATTATATTTTGCCTTATGGTTTCTCCGGATTTGTTTCTAAACAAATAACTAAAAAACCACATATTGTGAGACATGCTGGTTCTGACATAGGTAGGCTATACAAATCTAGGTTTTTACAAACAATCTTTATTGAAACATTAAAAGACGCAGATAGGGTGGTGGGGGGAGGTAATATTTTTGAAATATTTAAGAATAACAAAATG
>JADHVG010000066.1 GCA_016784105.1 Candidatus Woesearchaeota archaeon | reverse complement strand
AGCAAACTACCCAACAAAACTTGTTTAGCATCTTCACTTATCCTAAATTCTTTTATCTCAATTTTGTTATTGTTATTTTTTATCATTTTAAATCTTCACACTTAGAGATTTGAAATATAAAAATAATAAAAATAATAAATGATTAAGGTTTATAAATCTCACGTGAGGATGTCCAGTGCAAAAAAACTTCTCCTAACACATTTTAAACATAAATCCTAAGGGAAACTTCAAAGAAGTTCGTTTAAAAATAGTTATACGAAGTTTTCTGTCTTAGAATGATTTTAATAGTTCTTTTGCTTTTTGAACAACATTATCTACGTTCATCCCGTATTTTTCCATCACTATGTTTCCTGGAGCACTAGCTCCAAAAGTTTCTATGCTTATTTGTTTATCTGAGTATTTTTCCCAACCTTGTGCTATTCCTGCTTCAACAGACAATTTTTTTATGTTTTTAGGGAGTATTTTCTCTTTGTAGTTTTCATCTTGTTTTTCAAACAATTCCCAAGAAGGCATGCTTACAACTCTTATTTTTTTTCCTTCTTTTTCCAATTCTTTTTTTGCTTCGATTGAAAGAGAAACTTCAGAACCTGTTGCTACTATTATCAAATCTGGTCCTGTTGCATCTGATAGTATGTATGCTCCTTTGCACGCTTCATTTATTTTGCTTTCTTCTAAAACCGGTAGGCCTTGTCGAGATAATATTAAGCAAGTAGGGCCTTTTTCATTTTCTAAAGCTGACTTCCATGCAGATACTGTTTCTTTGGCGTCTGCTGGTCTATAAACAATATTATTGGGTATTGATCTTAATGATGAAATATGTTCTACCGGTTCGTGTGTTGGTCCGTCTTCTCCTACTGCCACACTATCATGCGTAAAAACAAAGATAGATCTTATTTTCATGAGTGCCGCTAATCTTATTGTATGTCTCATGTAATCAGAAAAAACAAGAAATGTTCCGCAATAAGGTATGAATCCTAGATGAGCTACTATCCCATTTTGTATTGAACCCATTGCATGCTCTCTAACACCATAATGGAAATTTCTTCCATCTCTTTTTTCTGCAGAAAATGCCTCAAAATTGTTTAAAAAAGTGTTATTAGAAGGATGTAAGTCAGCAGACCCTCCGATTAGATTAGGTATTTTATCAGCTATTGCATTAAGAATTGTTCCTGATGCTTTTCTTGTGGCTATTGTTTCATTAACTTCAAAATCCGGAATTGAACTTTCAAACTCTGGAAGTTTTCCTGACAAATATATTTCTAATTCTTTTGCAAGCTCCGGAAATTTTTCTTTGTACTGTTCAAATTTAGTATTCCATTCTTTCTCTTTTTCTTCTCCTAAGGTTTTACATTTTCCAAATATTTCTTTTGCTGCTTCCGGAACAAAAAAGCTTTCTTCATGTTCCCAGCCTAGCTCTTCCTTTGCAAGTATTATCTCTTCTTCTCCTAACGGAGAACCGTGCGCTGAAGAGGTATTTTGTTTGTTTGGGCTTCCATAAGCTATTGTTGTTCTTGTAATTATTATGGAAGGTTTTGATGTTTCATTTTTTGCTTCTTCGATCGATTTTGAAATTCCTTCAATATCATTGTCTCCATCTTTCACATTCAAAACTTGCCATCCGTACGCTTCGAATCTTTTCTTAGTATCTTCAGAAAATGCAAGACCTGTGTGCCCCTCTATGGTGATTGTGTTATCATCATATATCAAAACTAGTTTTCCAAGCTTTAAATGCCCTGCCAAAGAACAAGCTTCATGAGAGATTCCTTCCATTAAATCCCCATCCCCACACGTTACATAAGTATGATGATTTATTATTTCAAAATTTTTCCGGTTAAACTTTTTAGCTAGCATTTCTTCTGCTATAGCCATACCGACCGCATTCCCTATTCCTTGTCCTAATGGCCCCGTTGTTGTTTCAATTCCATCCGTATACCCATACTCTGGATGTCCAGGAGTCTTACTGCCCCACTGCCTAAAATTTTTAAGATCCTCTAAAGAAACATTATATCCTGTTAGGTGTAGCATGCTATATTGAAGTGCTGAAGCGTGTCCCCCTGACAACATAAACCTATCCCTATCAACCCAATCAGAATTAGAAGAGTTGTATTTTAGGTGTCTTGTCCATAATACATAAGCTGTCGGTGCTAATCCCATTGGTGCTCCTGGATGTCCGGAATTAGCTTTTTGAACAGCTTCTGCACTCAGAAATCTTATTGTGTTTACGCAAGTTTTATCTTTCTCATCCATTTTAGTTTATGAAAGAAATATTTGTTTTTAATGATTTTGTTTAAGAATAAAAAAAGAAAAAAAGAAAAAATTAAGCCTTTGCTTTCAAGGTTTTCCATGCAATATCGAAAAGGCTTACTAATGCACTTGAAAAGAACGGACTGTTAATCCAGATTCCAACATCATAAGTTGGGTGTACTTCCTGGTCATCCATTATCATAAAGACAATTTCTTTTCCATCAACTATTATGAATCTTGCTTTTGCTTCGGTGTTTCTGACTTCTGCAACATTTCCAAGATCCTTTACTGCTGGTTGTGTTTCTTTTGTTAATGGTGCTGCGATTCTTATTTTAACTCCGCGTTTCTTTAATTTTTCAAACGTAGGCTTAAAACCTTCAATCTTTCTCATAAGACCTTGTGAAGTTGTCATTATATCCACACTTTCTTCAGCATTCTTGATTGTAAGTTCAAGATGGTTGTATAGATTATGTCTCCCTCTAAGGCTTCCTGAAAGGTCTGATGGCTCAACAAGCTCAACGCCTTGAGTATGTAGTGTGTTTAGTTCATTTACGATTTCTGTTTTCTTTAAATCTTCTAATTTTTTGATTTGTTCTTTGGCACCATCATTGACATTCTTCTTGACTCTTTCTAGTACTTCTTTTGGTGCTACTGCTAGATACTTGATAGGTTTTCCTAGTTTCATAACCACAAAACCTTTTTTCTCTAAACTCTCAAGAACATCATAACTTCTGGACCTCGGAACATTAGCAATATCACTAAGTTCACCGGCAGTACTGACTCCTCTGGAAAGCAAAGCTGTCCAAATCTTAACCTCGTATAAGTTTAGATTAAAGTATCTTCTTAACTTACTCAAAAATTCTTCTTTTACTATCATATAAACCAACCCCCTTTTTTTTAATCAGTTAGGGACAAAAAAACTGATACTACTTTAAATAGTTACTCCTTTTAACCCAAAAAGAGTACTTTAACTGTTAATTAGTAATACTATATTTTAACTGTTCAGTTATTACACTCTCGTTTATAAATAACTAGTATTTAAAGTTTTTGTAAGAATCAGCTGGTTGTTGTCACCTTAGAGATTCTAATAGGCTTAGTTTCTGTTATCCTATATCCATACTTAATCTCTAAATTTAGCGGAGTTGTATAAGCAGATTTTTCATTTTCATAACTTTCCTTATCAATACTGCACAATATGAAGCCTTCTCCGTTATTCAGCCTTATAATTCCATTTCCATCAGGAAAAGGTCCACATCTTAACTCTGAAAACCCTACTGATGCCCTTTCAAGTATTATCTTATCAAAATCAGTCCTTGCAAAAAGTTCTCCTTGTGTAGGATCACATTTGTCTAAAGCATCAAACTTGATAACATCTCCTTTCCCAGAATTCTTTATATTAATCTTGAACTGTATTTTTGATGCTGATGCTTCCTGTTCAATGCTTGTTATTGCTATTGGTGCTCCCTGACTAGAAAGCTTTGTGCTTCCTATGCGGCATACTTTGTCCTGCGATTCATCAAAAGGAAAAGGGTCTATACAAACAGATGGGCTGGCTTTTGTTTTGTAAGGATAACATAACGTTGCCAAAATAGTAGGCTCATACCTATCTACTATAAGATCTTCAGGATATATTGTTCCTTTAAATTCAACATCATCAAATCCTCCTTCTGGATTCAAGGAGCTTCTCCCAGTAAGAAATTCTCTATCAACCCTTTCCGATAAAGAATCTATTTGGATTATGTTAGTATCAAACCCACTTATATGTACGCTTCCCCTTCCCAAGATATTTTCATCTTCTTCATCCGGATAAGAACCTTTGTTTCTTAATTCAAGAATAATTGATATTGGTTCTTCCACATCACTAACTACATACCTTTCCTGAGGATTTCCTTTTAGAAAGTCTATAGTCAGACCTTCACTTCCTTTTATTGAATCTGTTTTTGAAGAACCGGAATTATTAGTGCATCCATAAGCTAAAACTAGCAGCAATAATAAAATAATAATCTTACTTGATTTTCTTATCATGTTAGTATTTTAGAATCTTTTCTATTGTTATATCTTTCGATATTGTATGTGTATACCCGTAATCTAATTCTATTTTCAAGGGAGCAGTATAAGCATCTACGTTTCTTTGGATGCTATCCAGAGAAGTGCATCTTGCGATTGTTTTTTTATCTCTTAATGTTACTGTTGCTTCCGTGGTTTCATCTATGCTACAATCAAGTTCTTCATTTGATAGTTTTGCGGTTATCCTTATTTTATTAAAATCTTTAAATCCTAGGGGATTGCTCGTGCACGCATTTTTTATCTTCTCTCTTTCATTTGTCAAAACTTCTCCGTTCCCTTTGTTTTCTATATGAATTACGAATTGTGCTCTTGCAAAATTTTCTCCTCCTTCATCAGAAGGGACCATCCTTGTTTCTATCTTTGTTATTGCTACTGGTGCTCCTTGACCATTGTTAGTAACTAAATCTTTTACTTCACATGCTTTTTTTCTTTTATCACTTTGGAATATGTCAGGATCCACGCACGTAGAAGTTCCAAGGGTGGTTTTGTAAGGGTAACATGCTGTGATGAATATTGTTGATGCTCTTAATTCGCTTTGCGCACCTACTTTTTTGGTTTCTGCTGTTACATCCAAAAAGAATAATTCTCCATTCTGGTCAAATATTGATTTTCCTAATGCTTCAAATTCCATTAGTTCTTTTTCTTCTCCTAGTTCCACATAATTTTTTTCTGTTCCTATGGAAATATATCCTTTACTCTCTTCTTTTACATCGAAAGTTCCTTTATTGTGTAAAGAAACAATTATTGGAAATGTTGTGTCCTCAAAAACTTTCTCCGGAGGGGCATTCTTCTCAAGTTGCATTATGATTCCTTCTGTCCCTTTGTTTATGTCTGCGTCTGTAACTGATTTGTTTGAAGAACCTCCTGTGCAACCAGACAGAATAATCACTAGACCAAGTAGATATGTCAGAGATAATTTTGGTTTATGCAAATGTTTCACTTTCTATATCCTCTATCGGGTCAAAATTGGTTAATCTAACTTCTATCGAGTCTTTCTTATTTTCGTTTTGATCTTGGACTTCTATTTTGTAATAATAATCATATTTATTATTGAAATCTGCAGTGGTATCGGTGTAAGTGGTTAGTCCTTTGTTGGAGCTACCTATAAGATCAAAAGTCGAATATCTTCCTCTCCTGTATATGTTGTATCTTACAACATCATTTGAACCTTTCCCGTCATCTGCAGACAAAGTCCATGTTAACAATGCATTTTGTTCTTCTTTGGTAACTTTTATGTTTGTTGGAGCCAATACTACTGTATCTTTCAATACTCCTGCTTGGTATTGTAAAACAGTGTTTTTGACTTCTTCGACATAATCTGTATCCGCTCCTGCGGTGCATCCGAATCCGTTATATGCTCTTGTAGTTCTGTCCCACGGATTGGTGTATGATTTGTATTTTGTGTTTAAAAAGGGGTTTATCACTTTACTGCAAGTATTATCAACTTTGCTATTGTAGTTTGAAGAATCTTCTCCGTAACTTCTATAGTATTGTCTCAATATTCCTATAGCAGATTTTATATTACAATCCAAGTCATAAGCTGTTTCTCCAGATGCGCATCCAAATTCTTGCAGTCTTTTGCTTCCTGCCCGGAACAAGTCTTGGTGTGCTTTAG
>JADHVG010000014.1 GCA_016784105.1 Candidatus Woesearchaeota archaeon | reverse complement strand
AAAGCTGGTTCTCCAAGCACAGTTGGTCCTTGTCCGTGCATTCCTATGGTTGCATCCCCCACATTTACTATATCTGGGAACAAGCTTGTAAGCACAGAAAATGTTTTTCCTATTCCTTCTTTGTATATTTTATATTGTGTTTTTTTGTCAGTTAGTCTTGTCAGATTTTCCATTGCCCCGGCAACAGTAATTTGTGAATGGGTTTTCATTACCGGAACATTTATTATTTTTCTTTCAAGAGCTTCTTTTGCAACATTAAATTCAAAACCCTCTTTTTCTTTTTTCTCGTATTCCGATGTTGAGAGGTCAACAAATTCCACTTCTTGTTTTTTGCACACATTCAGGATTCCTGCTTTCTTTGCAGCATCTTCAGTGTTTCCAAGAATTGATTGTTCAGCTACAACAATATCATTAACTCCTAAAGATTTAAGATAGCTGATTATTGAGTCCAGTAATTTTGGATTGGTGGTTACAGCTTGATATGGGTATGCAGGCTCTATTATGCTTACTTTTATCAGTACCTTATCTCCTTCCTTAATTGCTATGTTCTTCATCAATGAAAAAGATTCTTCTAGAGACTCATCAAGATTGTATTTTATTTTGGATACGATAACCGCATCTTCATTTTTTGCTTCTTTAATTGAAAACTCATCCCCTATATCGTAGTTTTTCATGGTTTTCTTTGGCATTCGGTTACCATATTCGTCCTCTAATAGAATGACTGTATAAGGGGTTATTGGATGCATAGGACTCGGTATGTTTACTTTTGTGACTCCTATAATTTTTGCTTTCGTACTTTTTTGTTTTGTTACTGGTTCCTTACAATAAAGGCATTTTCCTACTGGATAAATCCATTTCTTATCATCTTTTTCACATATCCATCTTGTTATCATTTCATCCACCTACATGTTTTAGTATATGTACTGTTACTGTGCTTCCAACTCCACCTACATTATGTGCTAAACCTATTCCAGTTTTATCTAGTTGTCTTTTTCCTGCTTGTTTTCTCATTTGTTTTACAATCTCATAAATTTGTGATAGTCCGGTTGCGCTTATTGGGTGGCCTTTTGCTTTTAGGCCTCCGGAGGTATTAACTGGCATTTTCCCGTTGATTTTTGTGTATCCGCTTCTTATGAGTTCTTTTCCTTGTCCCTTTTCCGCAAACCCAAGATCCTCGTATGCCATCAGTTCAACAGAGGTAAACGCATCATGCAATTCCGCAAAATCAATATCTTCTGGAGTTATCCTCGCTTGTTTGTAAGCTTCTTTGGAAGCGTTGACTGTTCCTTCCCATGAAGTCATGTCTTTGCTTTCAAAAGCAGGAAGTCGTTCAGCATATAATGAGGACCCTATAACTTCTACATCACTTTTGTCTTTGCTTATTATAGCGCAAGCAGCACCGTCCACAGATATGCTGCAATCGAACAGCCTTAATGGTGATGCGACAACAGGAGACTTTTTTATCATTTCCATTGTTATTTTTTTCCCACAAAATCTTGCTTTTTCGTTGTAAAAAGCATTTTCGTGATTTTTTAGTGCTACGAGTGAAAGATCGTCCATCTTGACATCATTTTTCATCATGTACTGTTGTGCAATAAGTGCATTTTGTGCTGGAAAATTAAGACCTTCATTTTGTTCATATATTTTTTCTGATGCCATCATCAGGTCATCGGTTACTATTTTTGTAGGGACTGAGGTAAGTTTCTCAACACCTAGCACAAGTACATTCCCTTGATTTGAATTTATTCCATCCCAGAAGGCTGCCCCTCCTCCGCTACAAGCAGCCATCACCTGATACATAGGAATGTTTTCTTTTTGAAATATACTGCTTAAGATTGAGGGAAAGAGTCTTTGCCTTTCTGCATCAAGACCGGAATCTCCACGAGAAACAACAACCGCATCAATATCTTCTATTGACATCTCAGCATCTTCTAAGGCATCCATAGTAGCTTCATAGCATAGTTCCTGAGAGGTCTTGCTGTGAACTCCAAATTTGGTCATACCGACTCCTTTAACGTACATTGTTATCCCTTACTTTTTCTTGAAATGTCCTCTAAATTTTTCTCTTTCAACTACTGCTAAAACCATTTTTACTTTAGCCACAAGTTTTTCTCCCCTATAGACAACACCATTTACAAACCAAAGAAAT
Source organism: Candidatus Woesearchaeota archaeon (assembly GCA_016784105.1). GTDB lineage: Archaea > Nanobdellota > Nanobdellia > Woesearchaeales > GW2011-AR4 > JADHVG01. The sequence goes on along the minus strand of JADHVG010000014.1, from coordinate 28,437 downwards.
TTGAATTTGAAGATAACTTTGCCCTCAAACCTTAGCTCATGCCCGATGAACGTTGGCCTTAAGAATTTTGCGCTTCTTATTTTGTACGCTAAAACGTCATAATTAAGATGGTTTTTCAAATTGTTCCTTACCAATAGTGTGGCCGCTTGACCAAGTCCTTCAACAATCAAGGCTCCGGGCATTATGGGGAATCCGGAAAAGTGCCCTTCTTTCCAGTATTCATCATCCCTTACTTTTTTTGTTGTGACTATGTTTTTTTTGCTTAAGCTTTCTACATTATCTATATATAGAAAAGAGTCTTCGTAAGGGATTATTTTTTTGATATTTTCCTTGTCAATCTTCCCATTTTCATCCTTCAAACTGTCGATTGTTTCCATGCTCTCACAAACTTATGTAGTTTTAAAAAAGTTTCGTTGCACTGTTAAGAAAGATATTTATAGGCAGTAATTTCATTCAAAATATGACTTGGGAATTCGTGCATGAAATAGGCAGAAAAATAATACACTTGACGATATTGATAGTTCTTGCCCTATTTTTTACTATAAAAAACCGCTCAGGAGAACAAGCAGCATTGCTTTTCTTGGTGGGGGTACTAATAATTTTCTTGATATTAGAATATTCTCGGTTGGAATTAAAATTAAAACTCCCTTTTTTCCATCAGTTCATAAGACCTAAAGAACAGTATAGGGTTTATGGTGTTGTTTTTTTCCTTACATCTACCATCATCTGTTTCGCGGCATTTGACACCCCAATAGCTTTAGCGGCATTACTCATGACCACTTTTGGGGATATGATGGCTGCCATAATTGGTAATAAGTACGGAACAACCATGCTCTTTAGAAGTAAGACTGTGGTGGGGTTCGGAGCAGAACTATTAACAAATCTGGCGGTGGCAGTAGCAATCAGTCTTATGTTCACAATAAACATCTATGTTCCGATAATCATGGCCTTTGCTGCAACCATAACTGAAACAATGGTTGATGAGTTAGATGATAATCTGATAGTTCCAGTTGTTAGCGGATTCATAGGACAAATTCTTATTTTTCTGATTTAACTTTTAGTTGAAAAGCATCTTTGCCTGTTCGTTCTACCATGTCTGCCATAGAATTAAGTCCAAGTTCCAGAGAAGAAGCATCGCATATCTTATCATGTATATTTGGATGCAATATCCAGGCTTTATCAGTGGAAGAGAAAGGATTGACAAAATATAGACTAAGTGATTTATTTTCAGAAAATTTCTTCCAGTTAGTAACCAAAAACCTCAAATTGTCTTTGCTATTCAGCAAAAAAATCCCGGTATTTTCATCTTTTAGTTTCTCAAAAATATCGGTAGTTAATTCAAAAACAACAACAAATCTTTTAGTATTTTCTTGGTAATTTATAATAAAATCATGTCCTTTTTTGTTTTTATCAACAGAAACAATATTTCTCCGTATTATGTCTTTATTTTCTAGGAATTTTATTGACCAGTTAACCAAAAAAGAATGTATATCAGACATAACCCAATTAAGAATAAATTATTTATAAATTTTATTATAAAAATTAAAATATAAACAGCACTTTTTTATACCTTTCAGGCCATTCATAATTCAGAGGTGTTTTTAATGGAAGAAAAACCGATTATTGCAGATAAAAAACCAATAGCTGTGGATTTGGAAATCGGAAAGGAGTATTATTATTGTAGTTGCGGAAAATCTGCAAACCAACCATTTTGTGATGGTTCACATAAAGGAACTTCATTCACTCCAGTACCTTTTAAAGCAGAAGAATCAAAAACACACTATTTATGTAGGTGTAAACACACAAAAAACGTTCCATTTTGTGATGGTTCACATAATAATTTAGAATAATTTTTTTTTTGGGTTTAATCGTTTTCTACTCTTGGAGCCAGAATGAAGCTTAACATCACTTTATCTACTGTTTTGTATTCTAATTTTAAAGGATAATCGGTACTGAAATATATTGAGACCTCATCCGCAATCTTACTTCCACTGATCATTTTTTTTAGGTATTCGACACTATACTTGGCTCTTGCTTTGTCATTTGCTTTTATCTTGATGTCATCCCCTTCTTTCATCTCTACTTTTGCTTGGCTTAGATCCCCTTCCGCACTTATAGTAAATTCTTTATCCTGAGCAATGAACGCAACGCTTTCCGCAACAATATCCACATCTTCTACCGCTTCATTTAATACGGCAGAGGGGACCTTTACACTAACGGAAAATTTTAGTTCAGGAATTTTTTGTTCTTTTTCATCAAGTTCTATTATTGGTAAATTGAAAGTTCTCACATTATTTCCTTTTAGTCTGATTATCAGCTTGTTATCTGGATCAAGTTCCAAGGTAAGCATGTCATTTGGTTTAGCTCTCCTCATTATTTGTTTTAGGTTATTAAGATTTATAGCTATCTCCACATCTTTTTTTATGTCATACTCGGTGAACGTACTACTAAGAAGTTTGAATATAACCATGGCCACATTCGCAGGGTCCATAGCAACAAGTTCAATGGACTCTTTGGTTACTTTGAATCTTGCTTCATTAACTAAGTCAGAAATAATAGATATTGATTCTTTTAGGTATTTTGGTTCTGCAAGAGTTAATTTCATGATTTGCCCCCATAATAAGCAAACTACATCGCTTTAAATATTTTTTGTGTTTTTAAACACAACTTTATTGCCATCACTAACCAGAAAAATATTTTCTCCTCTGGAATATCCCATTTCTTCGGATAATTCAGCTAAAGCTTCTTTCATTTCGTTAGTGCCGTGAGCAGGAATAATAGATTTTGGCTCCAGTATGTTGATAAAATCCCTTAAGTCTTCTCTTGCAGCGTGACCAGATTGATGTATATCCTTGAAGATTCTCACTCCCAGTTTCTTAAGTTCACTTTCTAACATTTCTCTGTTTGCTATGTTTGTGGGGGTTGGTATGGTATTGCAGGAAAAAACAACCCAGTCATTATGGACAAGTTCAAAGTTCAGTTCTCCTCTAGATATACGGGACAACACAGACCTATGTTCTCCTTGATGCCCGGTCATCACAAGAAGATATTCTTTCCGGTCATTCCCTATTTTTTTGAGAAATTTTTCTATTTGTTTCCCGTATTTTTTGATTTCAATGTTTTTTGAGAATTCTACAAGATTTGCTTTTTCAGCAGCATCAACATATTTTGCAAGAGACCTGCCCATAAAAACAATTTTTCTGTTGAGTTTCTTTCCAAATTCTATTACGGATTTTAATCTTGCTATGTGTGATGAGAAAGTTGTTACAATGATCAGTTTATCATTTTTTTCTGTTTCCAGTAAAACTTCCCTTAACATCTCCTTTGCCACAGTTTCAGATGGCATTTTTTTTGCGTCTGGAGCATATGTACTTTCCATAATCAGAATTTTTACTTTTCCTTTAAGTTCCTTCAGTCTTTTGAAGTTAGGACCCTCTCCCAAGACAGGATGCATATCCAGCTTGAAATCATTCGCATACAACACAGACCCGTATTTAGTGTGTAGAACAACCAGTGCTGTCTGAGGAGTTGAATGAGTTATATGGACCAGTTCCAGTTCTATATTGTCTGTTATTTTACATCTTGAATTCGGAGCCAATGTTCTTAACTCACTCTCAATCTTTATTCGATCTTCTTTGAGTATATTTTTTATGACTTCTATGGTAAATGGAGTTCCAAATATGGGGACTTTTAGATCATCTGCAAGATAGGGAACTGCTCCCAAATGATCCAGGTGTGCATGACTTATCACAACTGCTTTAATGCTCTCTTTTAATTTATTGAGAACAGAAATATCCGGAACTGCTCCAGCTTTCATGAGGTTTTTTGGGTTTATTTTTATTAGATCATCGTCTTCTGTTAGTTTTATGTAATTCTCGAGATGGATTCCTAGATCCACTATGACGATTTCATCATCTACTTTTATTGCAGTACAATTTTTCCCTATGTCGTTATAGCCCCCGACAGCAAATATTTCTATCATTTTATTTTTTTTATTTTAAGAACTGCACACCATTCATCTTCATACATGGCTTGGTAGTTCTTTTTATTTTTTATTATGTGCTCAAAAAGTTTGATATCTTGTTTTACCTTACCTGAAAAAACATAGTCTGCATCGTAATCTGAGACGATTATGTCTTCTCCAGAGTACGTTCCTAGAAACATCTCCATGTATCTTTCAAATTTTTCTTTGTCATATAAATAAGAGTACCCTAGATCAATACCGTGAGTGTACCTCACATCACTATTTTCCATGAACAGATAAGGAAAAGAGTAAGCATTTATGAAGATTAAAGAGTCTTTTTCGACATTTTTCTGCATCCATTCTGCGCAGTTTTTGTAATTATTCAAAAAATCATTATTTTTTATGTTTTTTATTAACAAAAAAGAATTTACCGTAACTAATACAGTAATCAAAGTAATTCCCAGTATTTTGAGATATTTTGTGTTTTGTATTTTGAACTCAGAGTTTTTAATGACAAAAACCAATGCTAGTATTGAGAATGGAACTAGGTATTCTTGCATTCTTCTTGCTAGTAAAGTATACCCAAAGAAAAAGATAGCAACGGAAAAGAAAAAGAAATTATTTTTGGACAATTTTTTGTTTTTTATTAAGATGAGAAGAGTTGCAGATAAATAAATCATAGTTAATATATTGTTTTTTAGAAATTCTATTATGGTCCAAGGTTTCCACTCAACATTGAAAAGGTTTGATGCCAAGTTAACTTCAAATATTTGAGAATATAGGAACGAAATATTTTGCGGAAAGTAAGGGTTTATCACTAACCCAAGAAAGCTTCCTATTAGTGGATAGAGGAGAAGTTTATACTCTATTTTTTTCGAAAAAACATAGTTTATCCAGAAATAGACTCCAGTTATAAGAAGTTGCAAGATAAATCCGCTGTAAAACAAAGAAAAAATTAAGGAAGTGATTCCCAAATACCAATACTTTTTTTCTTGCAAGAAATAGATTGTTAGTAATAATAAAGATATTGTAATTGGCATCTGTCTTGGAAGCATAAAACGATACATCAGTGCAGAGGAAGAAAACAGATAGAGCAAGGTCCAGAAAAAGGAATATTTGATCTTGTTTTGTAGCAAAAACCAGTAGAAAACAACAAAAGCTATTGCCCCGGACATTATTGTAAATAACTTAGCTCCGAATTGTAGGTCAAGAAATGTGAAGGGAACAAGTAAAATGTGGAAGAGAACTTGTATGTTTGCGTAGTTTTGTGAGAGTATGGAATTTGTTATCCATCCAAACTCTTCGAAAAAACCATTTTTCTTTATCGTCTCTGCAATCTTGATGTTATAATAACCATCAAACCCAATTATGTTCTCTGTTGAGAATTGGATTGTTCCTAATATTATTAAAAAAATCAAAAATGAAAAAAATGTTTTCTGGTTATTGTTCATAAGCTAATTTCTTTTCAGTGTTATAAATAGATTGTGAAAATCTGGAGTGCTACAACCGATTTTTTTAGGGGGTTAGTGCCGCAGCATTTTGAATGAAATGTAAAATGCGGAGTGCAGGGTTCGAACCTGCGTAGGCACTAAGCCAATAGATGACTTACATGATTTTTCATCGCACTCCCTTGAGCACTCAACACTCAAATGACTTGAGTCTATCCCGTTTGGCCACTCCGGCAACTCCGCAAGAATATAATTTAAAAGAATAGCATATTATTTAAAAACGTTACTAGAGTCTATAAAAAAATGAAAGTTATTTTAGCAATTGGTCCAATTTGGGAATATAAGAGACCTCCTTTGTCTTTAGCAATGTTACAAGCGACACTAAAAAATAAAGGTTATAAACCAAAAATCTTAGACTTGGGGTTGGACTTATATATAAAAAACAAATTTTTATATAAATATCTCGGATTATTGTCTTATCTTTATAGGCCAGAATTCCCAAAGTTATCCTATGGATTGATTTCTATTGCAAAACCTAAATTAAGCTTAAGTGTAGAAAGAATATTCAAAGAAAACTCAAAAATAATATGTTTCACAACTTATAAGAGCAACATATTACCCACTCTGTACATAGCTTCAGAAATCAAGAAAATCGATCCTAGAAAAATAATAATTTTTGGTGGTCCTGCTTGTTCAATTAAAAAAATTAGAGACTTCATAAGAAAAAAAGGAGTAGTAGATCAGATAATTTTGGGAGAAGGAGATTTAGCGTTGCTAGGCACATTAGAAAAAATATCTAAAAACAAAAAGAAGCTAAAAACTAGGCAGAAAGATATCAATAGAGAATTATTGCCGGATTTTTCTGGATTTGATTTAGGAAACTATGAAAGAAAATCCCTCCCATATTCTACAACGAGGGGGTGTTATAATAATTGTGAATTTTGTTTCGATATAGTTCTTTGGAAGAAATACAAATTTAAAAAAGCAGAGAAAATATTTTCTGATTTGAAAAAATTAAAAGAGCTCTATGGACCGGAATTTTTTTTGTTTGCAGATTCGGTGATACTAGGCAGTTCAAGGAACATTGAAGATTTTTGTGATCTAGTCATAAAATACAATTTTAAAATAGGGTGGGTTGGGCAAATAAAACCTAGTGTATTGAATAAAAATCTGCTTAGGAAAATGAAGACTGCAGGTTGCATGGATTTATCTTTCGGTATAGAATCAGGATCTCAAAGAATATTGGATATAATGAAAAAAAATTGCAGAGTGCAGGAATCAATACAAATAATGAAATTTGCAAACGAACAAGGAATAGGTGTAACTGCATTATTCATGGTAGGGTATCCTACAGAAACTTGGAAGGATTTTTTTAAAACTCTTAAATTATTAATTAATAATAAACAATACATAACTGCTGCTTTTTGTTCACCAACTTCAATTTATCCTGGAACTTCTCTCTATCTAAATGCTGAAAAGTATGGCATAAAAAATAGAGATAGTTCTTTTTGGTATTCCAAAAACAACAATATTTTTGTAAGGTTGTTAAGGTTAGGGATTTTCATATTAACAATAAAGATATTTAAGAAATGATTAAAAAATAATATTCACAGATAATATCATTGCAGCCCTTTAAGTTTTTCTTCTATTGCTCCAAGTTCTGATTCTAGTCTGTCTAGTTCAGTTTTTGGTTTTTCTTGTATTACTTCTTTTGGTTTGTGTTTTCTTTTTTTTGTTTTCTTCTTATCAATTGTAGGTTTTAGTTTTGTTTTTATTTCTCTTAATTTTGTATCTGGAAATGCACTTTTTAGATTAGTGATTTGTTTGTTAAGGTCTTTTAGATCAGTCCTTAAGATTTCTATGTTATGCATTTTTTCTTTTCTTATTTCTTTGAATTTTTCAAACCTTTGGAGATTCTCTACAATATCTTTGAGGCTTTCAAGGATACCTCTCCTGATTTCATTAGGTTCTTTTACTTCAACAAAAAATAGGTCGTCTTCTTTTTGCATCTTCACCATGTACTTTCCGGTTCAATTAGTGTTCTATCAATACCATCAACTTTTCTTTCTATTTCATTGAGTGTTGTTTTCCACATGTCTAATTCTGAATCTTCTTCGTTCTTCATCTCATTTATGTTTGCTAATGTTCTTTTTGCTTCATTTAATTTGTCTTTAATTAATTCCAGCATATCTAGCACGTCTTTATATTCATCAATCTTAACGAATACTGGTGCTTCTCCTGTTCTGCTTGTCATTTGTATCACCTTTTGAATAATGTTTTATCAACAAAAATCATCTTTTTTTGTATGTCTGTTATGGTATTTTTCCATTTCTCAAATTCTTTATCGCTGTTTATGTCAATTTCTTCCATCTTTACAAGCATATCATTAGCTCCTTTTAAGCTACCTCTTATTGTGCTTATGTTCTTTAAAACATTTCGGAATCTGTCGATCTTTACGAATATTGGTCCGGATGCATCTTTGTGCAGCAAAACATCTTTTTCTTCTCTGGCTGATCTTTTCTCAAATCTTTCTTCCATATCTAAAGTATGTTTTGGTTCAAAAGAGGAAGGCATAACAGCATCAGGTCTCATTTCTGCTTCTGGTTTTGATTTTTCTCCAAAATAAGGTTCTATCCTTTCAGAAATTTTTGGCATTTCCTGTATAGAACTCTGAGAAACGTCAATTGGAGGTATTTGAATGTCTTGCTTATTTTCATTTAGGGGAGGTATAGGACTCTCTAATTCTTTTGATTGCCCAATATCTGGGAAATCTTCAATATTCGGCATAGAAATATCTTGAAAATTTTGAGCATTATCTGATTTTGGAGGTTCAGGAGGAATATCTAGATCATCAAGATTTAAGTTTGAACTTCTAGATTTGTCTCTTTTCAAGAATTTTAAAAATCCCAATATTTTACACCCCTCTTAAGCTAAATATAAAAAGAAGTTATTTCTTAAACTTTTATTATCATTTTTAAATAGTAATTACAATTTTGTATAAAAACAGTATAAATTCATAAAATGAAGAGAAAAATAATATTCTTAGTATTGTTATTGGTTATAATTCCAACTTCTTTTGCAAACATTTTGATCAATGAGATATTTGCTGATCCAACAGATGATGAAAGCTTAAACGAGTGGCTAGAACTGTACAACAACGGATCATCCTCAGTAAACCTCAGCAACTGGATTATTGGGGATGATAAGAACAATGACACCCTGGAGGGAGGGTTATACAATAATGGTGGAACAATCATCCAGGGATATGGTTATGCGATAATAACTGATGATGCAACAAGGGTTTACAACAATTTCAATGTAAGTGATAACGCAATAAGACTGTACGCTGATGACAGTTCTATAGGAAACGGATTGAGCAACAGCGGAGAGACAATATCTTTGTATGATGGATCAAACAACTTGATTCATAGGATAGAATATAATTCCACCACCGAAGATCTTAGTTGGTCATTAGCAAATGATTCTTTATCTTTGTCTTCCCCTTCCCCTGGAAGTTCTAATGACGGGAGCATGATAGAAAGCAGCAACTGCGATTATGCTGCCTCTTTTATCCTAGAAAAAACAATCTTTGACAACTCATCAGACTTTTTATTTAAGATACAGGCCTCAAAAGTATCTGGAACCGCAACAAATTTTTCTTTAGAAGCTAGTATAGAAGATCTTAATGGAAGAATAATCAAGACCTATGCCCCGTATACCAATGAATCAATAACCAGGCAACGAACTTCTTCAGAGTACACTCCTAATTTGGAAGAAGGAAAATCTTACATATTGTCGGCTAATGTGTCCGTTGAGTGCAACGATACTTCTATAACAAATAATTTTGATACTGAAATCATAACCATAAAAGGACAGTCTTTGGATGAAGATTCTTCTTTGGACATAGAGAGGATCTATGACTTAGGGAGCGATGACAAGGCAAAATTTGGGCAAGTAATAAGAGTTAAACTCAATGCGTATAAAGGAAATACGAACAAGAAGTCGGTGGCTGTCTGGGTAGAAGATAAAAAAGGAAAAAAATTAAGCAAACAGTCAAAAACAAATCTTGAAAATAAGTACACGAATTATTCTTTAACTTTACCTATTCAGATAATTCCTAACTGCAATGGAAAGTTGGATGATGACGATTATGTTATAGTCACTAAAGGCATCGATTCGGAAGATGAAGAAGAGATAGAGATAGCTGATCTTACGGATGCACTGTGTGAGACCATAGAAGCAACCACAAATTCCAAACGGGCATCAAATCTTGAATTTGAATTAAAAGATTTTAACAATATTGTATATTCAGGAGATGGAATAATTTCTAAAGTAATCCTAGACAACAATGGCGATGCAAGCATCCCAGTTAATATTTGGAGTTACATCTATAGAGGCTCAAAATCTTATTCTGGACTTAGAGAGGAAAACATGAAAAGTTTTATCCTTAGTTCAAATACTTTGCAGGAGATAGAACTAAAAAACGTGTTGGAAGATGTACCTCCCGGAAACTACAAGTTAAAAGTTTTGTTAAATAAAGATAATCAAAAAACCAACAAGGAGATAGTTAAGGATATAGAAGTTAGAAACAAAAAGGGTGAGACCAGCATACAAAATAAAAATTCTCAAACAGGAGTAAATAACTTAAATAATGCAAACCAAAAAAGTACTGGAGTTATTTATGAGTCCAGTACCGAAAAGGCAAAAAACCTTGTGCCAATTTTTTTAATTATGTTATCTATTTTAATCAATATAGTATTCATACTGAGAAGATAATCTCATCAAAACATTTTTAAATTTGGTTGAAATTTGGAATACAATGCAAGAAGAAAACATAGCTAACGATAAATCTCACCTGAGATGCAAAATTATTATTGAAGTACTGGGGAAACCAAAAGAGCATGTGGAAAAAGCTTTGGCTCAGTACGTTGATAAGATAAAAGAAGATCCGGAACTTATAATTCTTAATGCTGATTATGCTGATGTAAAAGAAGTGGATGATTTGTGGTCTACCTTTGTTGAGATGGAGATGGTTATTAAGGGAATTAAGAAGCTTATAGCTTTCTGTTTTGATTACATGCCTTCTTCCGTACAGATAATAAAACCTGAACAGTACAATCTGGATAGGTCTATGGTAGAGAATTTTATTAATGATTTACAAGGAAGACTGCATCAAGTGGACATGGTTGTGAAGAAGCAAAAAAATGAGAATGCTTTCTTGAAGAAAAACATGAATTCTGCAATAAGAAATGTTATCATGATATCTCTGTCTAGAGGGAAGATAGATGAAGAAAATCTTTGTAAGATAACTGGAGTACAAAAAAAAGAACTCAGAGTATTTCTTGATGAATTGATTAAAGATAAAAAGATAGAAGAGAAGGAAAATGTCTTTAGTCTAGTAAGAGAAGAAGTGGAAAATGCTCAAGAATAAATTAGAAGCTTTATTGTTTTCTTCTGGAAGAAAAATGCCTTTGGAAGAGCTTTCAAAGCTGACCAAATCTAAAGAAGATGACATAAAAGCAGCTCTAGCAGAGTTAAAGATGGAGTTCGATGACCGTTCCTCTAGCTTGATGTTAGTAAATGAGGGAGATTCATGGAAACTTACTACGAGAGAACAATATCTTTCGATGGTACGGCATATAGTCACTAACACAGAACTTTCTAAGACGATAATGGAAACTCTTGCAGTAATAGCTTTCAAGTATCCAATAAAGCAGGCTGATTTGATAAAAATAAGGACAAATAAGGCATATGACCATCTTAAAGAACTCCAAGAAATGGGTTACATAACCAGACAAAAACATGGTCGTACAAACTTAATAAAATTAACCCAAAAATTCTTTGAATATTTTGATCTTCCGGAATCAGATCTAAAAGAGAAGTTCCAGGATTTTAAGAGTATAGCGGAAGCAATAGAGAGAAAGGAATCGGAGGTTGAGCAGGCAAAGGCAGATCATAAGAAAAATCTTGAAGAAGAATCTAAAAGACAGGAAGCGATGGAGAAAGGTATTTCTTTGGACGAAAAATATCAGGATGAAGAGAAGATCAATCCTTCTGAAAAAGATTCTTTGGAGACTTATGAAGAGGATTCTGATGAAGTTGAAATTTCTGAGGAGAAACTAGGAGATCTGGATGTTGTGGATGAGCCTTCTGATGAAATTTTGGATAAGGAAAGAAAGAGAATTCAAGGTTTGCAAGAAAAAGAGAAGGAAAAGATAGAGGAGAAACAGGAAGCAGAAAACAAAAAGGAAGAGGTAGGAGTTAAGGTAGATGCAGAGATGGAAAAGGCGATAGATAAAAAAGTGAAAAATATCTTACACCCTCCTCCAGAAAAAGAAGAAGATTCTGGTTCAGAAGAGGATGATGGTCCTAATGAAAATGTGGGTGATGAGAAAGATCTTTTGGAAGCATCAATGGAAGAGAAAGACGATGACCTTCAAGAAAAAAATAAAACGGATTGAATTTGAAAATGTTATTTCTTCTAAAATGTCCAAACTGCAAGCATGAAATGAAGTATGATTCTGCTGGTCCAGTTTCCGAGAAAAAAAGAAAGAGGTGCGTTTATTGTGGGAAAAGTTACCCGGTTAGGAAAAACATACTCGAAAAACTTTAGTTTTTTTTTGAAAACTAGTACAAAATTCGATTTAATTTCCATATTGAAAATTATTACTCAAAATCACAACCCTTATAAAGTTATAACTATACTAATTTACCGACGGTAAACATACCTTTTTTCTAGGCAAAAATGGACGAAAAAAAAGACAAAAAAGTAGAACAAAATACGCAAGAAGGAACTACTATCGTTCAGCGTATGATTGAAGATGAGATGAAGCAATCTTACCTTGATTATTCTATGTCCGTTATTGTTGGTAGAGCGCTGCCAGATGTAAGGGATGGTCTAAAACCTGTTCACAGAAGAGTTCTGTACACTATGTTACAATCTGGCCTGCATCACAATAAACCTTTTCGTAAATCAGCGAACGTTGTTGGAAATTGCATGGCTAAATTCCATCCACACGGAGATTCTGCTATCTATGATACCTTAGTAAGGTTAGCTCAAAACTTTTCTTTACGATATCCTTTAGTTAACGGTCAGGGAAACTTTGGAAGTATTGATGGGGACAATGCGGCTGCAATGAGGTATACTGAAGCTCGTTTAACAAAACTGGCAGAGGAAAGCCTTCAAGATATCGATAAGAAAACGGTAAAGTTTGTTCCAAATTTCGATAACACGGCACAGGAACCGTCAGTATTACCTTCTAAGATTCCAAATCTGCTTGTTAATGGTACTTCTGGTATTGCAGTTGGTATGGCAACAAACATGCCGCCTCACAATATGTTGGAGGTTGTAAGCGCAATCATAAGTCAGATAGACAATCCAGAAATAACCATCAATGAACTGATGCAAGATATCAAAGGTCCAGATTTTCCTACTGCTGGAATAATCTGCGGACAAAATGGGTTTAAGTCTGCATATCATACCGGTAAAGGAAGAGTAATATTACGTGCTAAGGCAAAGATAGAAGAAAAAAATGATCGCAGTAAAATAATAATAACTGAATTTCCTTACATGGTTAATAAATCAGAAACCATAAGTCATATAGCTGATCTTGTTAAGGAAAAGAAAATAATAGGAATTTCTGATATAAGGGATGAATCTGATAGGGACGGGATAAGAGTCCTTATAGAGTTGAGAAAGGATGCAAACTCTGAAGTCATATTAAATCAGCTTTACAAGCATTCGCGTTTACAAGTAACTTTTGGAATAACTATGGTTGCTTTAGTGAACAATGTTCCTAAGCTTTTGAACTTAAAGCAGATAATTTACCATTATATCGAACATAGGAAAGATATTGTAGCTAAAAGAACTTTATTTGATCTTACAAAAGCCCAGGATCGGGCCCATATCCTTGAAGGAATTCTAACTGCATTAGACAATCTAGATAGCACCATCAAGCTAATTAAATCAAGTTCTTCGGTGGAAAAAGCAAAGTCTTCACTCATGACAGAATTTAAGCTGTCAGAAAAACAAAGTGTTGCAATTTTGGAAATGAGGCTTCAAAGGTTAACTTCTTTGGAACAGGATAAGGTAAAGGAAGAGCATAAGAAATTATCGAAAATTATTATTGAGTTAAAATCCGTTTTACAGTCACCTCAGAAAATTCTTGACATAATCAAAGAAGAGCTTCTTGAATTAAAAAAAGATTATGGGGATGATAGAAGGTCTGAGATAACTGAAGAGGAGCTTGTTGAGTTTGACATGGAAGACATAATTGAGAAAGGGGAATGTGTCATAACGATAACTCAATCCGGTTACATCAAGAGACAGCCTCTGGATGTGTACAAGCAACAAAGAAGGGGGGGCAAAGGGTTAATAGCAACAACCACTAAAGAAGAGGATCTGGTTAGGGATATTTTTATTGCAAATACGCATTCTTACATGCTTTTTTTCACTAATAAAGGGAAGATTCACTGGCTTAAATCTTATTTTATTCCGGAAGCTTCTCGTCAAGCTAAAGGGAAGGCTATTGTTAATTTATTGAATTTGCAGCAGGATGAACAGGTGACTGCCTACATGCCAATAAAGAAGTTTGAGGAAGGAAACTTTTTGATTATGGGTACAAAGAATGGAATAGTGAAAAAAGCTTCTTTATCTTTGTACAGTAAACCCAGAAAGGGAGGTATTATCGCAATATCTCTTGATGGGCAGGACGAGCTTATAGGGGTGAAGCTTACAAATGGAGATCGGGAGATAATTTTAGCGACAAAGAAGGGAAATGCGGTAAGGTTTAATGAGAAAAATGTTAGGCCTACTGGAAGATCTTCGCAAGGAGTAAGGGGAATAAAATTGCTTTCTGATGATAATGTTATAGGGATGGTTATCGCATCAGAAAATAGGACTTTGTTAACCGTAACAGAAAATGGTTATGGCAAGAGAACTAAAATTGAGGATTATAGATTAATTAATCGTGGAGGTTCCGGTGTAAGGAACATAATATGTTCTGAAAGAAATGGGGATGTTGTTTCAATAAATTCTGTTAAGGAAGAAGATGAGATAATGCTTATAACGAAAAAAGGAATTACCATCAGAACTTTAGTTTCTCAAATATCGGTTATAGGAAGGAACACTCAGGGAGTAAGGCTTATGAACACGTCAAAAGGCGATAAGCTTGTCAGTGTAGCTAAAATCAAAGCATAATTATTTCTGTGTTTCTCCTTTTATGAAATAGTCAGACAATCTAAGCACAAAAGCCGAGAGTATTATTGAGTAAAGCATGAAGGTAAGGGTAAGGTTGAGGATGGTCTCCATGCCAAGAATGTTCAAATTTGCAAGTGAAAATACAACTACTGCTACTGCTATCCCTTTCTGAGTGTTGAGGGACATGAAAACTTTTTCTTTGAAATTAAAATTCATACCTCTTAATGAGAATACTATTGCCAAAAATCTGATTCCGAGATATAATACAAACAGCAGTAAGGATTTTATGAAAAACTCTAGGGAAAAAGGGATTGCTACTATCAGACCTATTAGCACAAAAACAAGTATTTCCAGAGCACTAGAAAAAATTGAGGAGAATTCTTGGATTTGAAATTTTTGTTTAACATACACATTTCCGAACAATATTCCCATTGTAGTAACGGCTAAAACGCCATTCCCTTGCAGGTTTTCTGCGATGGTATATGTAAGCAGTGCAGCCGTTATTACGGCTAAAGGCGAGAGCACAACCGAATACTGTTTTTTCATGAATTTGAACATTATTAATCCAATCAGAACTCCTGATCCAATTCCCACGATAAATTGTTGCAGTATAGGGATAAATTGCTCTATGAATGTTGTTATGAGAATCTGGTCTTTTAGTGTTGTTTTAAGGTCTAATATCAGGAATGGAATTAAAACAACTAATGGCGTGTTGAGTAAAGCTTCCAGTTTCAAAAAATCAAATACTTTATGGTTGACATCTTTAAGCATAGATAATACTGCGGCCGGGTCAGTTCCAGACATCAGGGCAGCAAACATAAAAGCAAGAAATATCGAGTTAACATCAAATATTATCATTGTAAAGAAACTGAGAAAGATAAGATTGAAAATGATAAAAACAAGTGAAAGCCATAAAGTATGTAACGAAAAATAGTCAAAATTTCTTAACTTAAATCTCGAAGCTGAATCAAAGACTATCATAACAAGAGCCATTATGCTTATGCTAGTGAGAAAAAGCTCCGGGAAGTATATTAAAGGTTTTCCGTTATAATTTACCCTGCCTACTGAGATTCCTATAAGCAACAAAAGAAGTATATTTGGAACCTTAAATTTTTGACTTATTATGGAAACAATTAGTCCTATCAGGAGTATAATTGAAAGGTAAGTTAAAAAAATCAAAACAGCAGCCATCTTCACCTCTTTACTTTTAAACTATTTTGGGAGATATAAATAATTATCTATTAGCTAAAAACAAATCTTTTTATATGCACTTAAACAACAAATCAACATGAAAAAATTATTGAAGGAAGCTATAATTTCGATAAAACCGGGTAAGAAGTATGAGACGGAGGTATTGGGAAAAGCAAATTCTATAATCAAAAAAATAAATTCTGGATTAAGTAATGTTACGGTGCAGCTTGGAGGTTCAGGAGCTAAGGGAACTTGGCTAAAAACTTTTGATGCAGACATATTCGTGAAGTTTGATTACAAGGAGTACAGGAATAATAGTGCAGGTATCTCAGATATTCTTGAAGAATTTTTGAAGAAGCATTATAAGATAAAAAGACTTCATGGTTCTAGAGATTATTTTCAGATTCACCGAGAGGATTTCACTTTTGAAATTATTCCTATAATCGATATAAAGAAATCAGAACAGGCTCTAAACATAACGGATGTAAGTCCACTGCACTCTAATTTTGTGTTAAAACATAAGAAATTGAGGAATGAGATGCGGCTTACGAAGCAATTTTTCAAGGCAGCACACGTTTATGGGGCTGAATCTCACATCAAGGGTTTTTCTGGTTATGTTTGTGAAATATTGACAATCTATTATGGTTCTTTTGAGAAAACAATCAAAGCCGTTTCAAAATGGAAATTCCAAGAAACTATTGATGTAAAGAATTTTTTTAAGAAAAAAAATATTTTTATGGAACTTAACAAGTCAAAGCTCAACAGCCCTTTAATAGTGATTGATCCGGTGCAGAAGGATAGAAATGCTTCTGCTGCTTTAGATAATGAGAAGTTTGAAATCATTATTTCAAGGGCAAAAGAGTTTCTTAAGAAGCCTTCAATTGATTTTTTTACGATTAATTTAATGAATGAAGATGATTTGAGAAAGAAATTCAGGAAAAATCTGATAATTTTTAAAGCAGTTTCTTTAAACAAAAAAGAGGATATAGCCGGGGCAAAAATGCTTAAAGCATTTCATTTCATTGAAGCTTCTCTCAAGAACTATGGTTTTGAGATAAATGAAAGTGATATTGTCTGGAATTATAAGCGCGAGTCATTATTGTATTATTTTCTTAAAAAAGATAATTTGAGTAAGGAGAAAGAAATTTTAGGCCCCCCTTTGAGCATGAAAAAACACGCAGTATTATTCAAAAAAAAGCATAACAAGACCCTTGTAAGAAAAAACAGGCTGGTTGCGATAGAAAAAAGAAAGCATACTGATGCAAGATCCTTTGTGAAGGAGATAATAAAAAAGCCAAACATTAAAATTAATATGGCCAAGATAAAGTTGATATAAATGCAGGCAGTAATTCTCGCAGCAGGAAAATCAACCAGAACATACCCCCTGACACTTACTAGGCCAAAGCCACTTCTTAAGGTTGCAAATAAAACTTTGTTAGAACATAATCTTGATGCTGTTAAGAATGATGTTTCTGAGGTCATAGTCGTTGTAGGTTATAAGAAAGATCAGATAAAAAAATATTTTGGAAAAAAATATGGGAAAATTAAAATAAAGTACGTTGAACAAAAAAAGCAGTTAGGGACTGCTCACGCTTTGCTTACCGCAAAAAAATACATCAAAGGAAAATTTTTGTTGATGATGGGGGATGATATTTATTCAAAAGAAGACGTTAAAAAATGTATGGAGTATGATTATTCTATTCTTGCGGTTAAGGTTAAAGATCCCAGAAACTTTGGAGTCATAATAGAAAAGAAGGGGGTAATGCGAGATTTTATTGAGAAGCCTTCTGTTCCCATATCGAATCTCGCAAGCACCGCTTTTTATTGTTTGGATAAAAAAATATTTGATTATTTGAAGAATCTCAAAGAATCTAAAAGAAAAGAGTTGGAACTTCCTGATGCAATAAGGCTTCTTTCGGAAGATGAACCGGTCCATGTTGTAAAAACAAAAAATTGGATGCCGATAGTTTATGTTTGGGACTTATTAAAAGCAGACAATATCATTAGAAAAAGAAAAAATTTCATTGGGAAATCCAGAATTTTTGGAACTGTAAAAAATTCTTCAGTAGGTGATAATTGTACCATTTTTGGAACTGTAAAAAATTCAATAATTATGGATAATTCGTTAGTAATGGAAGGGTCCTTGGTTGAAAACTCAATAATCGGAGAAAACGTAATATTTGATGGACAAGCACGCTCAAAAAAGAACGTTTATCCAGAAATAAAAGGCAAAAAGATAAAAGTGAGTAATTTTGGAACGGTAATATCCGATAAAGTTATTGCAGAATCTGTTATAATTAAGCCAGGAATCAGAATATCTCCTGGCAAAAAACTTAAAGGAAAAATAATGAGGAACGTATGACATCAAAAGGAAGTTTTCACTTTTACACATTTGGAGCATTAAGAAGACTTTATGAGTGGGTATTATCGTGGGCACATAAAAAATACTCTTCAATGGCTTTATTTTTCCTTTCTTTTGCCGAGTCATCTTTTTTCCCTATCCCTCCTGATGTTTTGCAGATAGCCTTATCTGTATCAAAACCAAAAAAATCTTTTTTTTATGCTTTTATATCCTCAGTTGGTTCTGTTCTAGGAGGCATTTTAGGATATTTTATAGGACTGTTTTTATTTGACAGTATAGGTTCAACCATAATTGATACTTTAGGTTATGGGGTTCAATTCGATAAAGTAGGGGGATTGTACAGTTCATTTGCGTTCATAGCAATATTGGTCTCTGCCTTCACTCCCATTCCTTACAAGGTTTTTACGATTGCTGCTGGATTCTGGCAGGTTGGGCTGATACCTTTAATATTAGCATCAGCTATTGGTAGAAGTGCAAGGTTCTTTATCGTTGCAACTTTAATTTATTTCTTTGGTCCTAAGATCAAAGTTTTTATCGATAAGTATTTTAACATTCTCACAATAGTTTTTTTGGGCCTGTTAATATCTGGATTTTTTGCAATAAAGCATTTCCTAGGATAAATGAATAATAAAAAATTGATTTTGTTTCTGTTTTTTTCTTTTTTGATATTATTGTCTTTTTCTTTTGATAACTTTTTTCTTGAATTTTCTTCAGAAATCAAAAACCCTTTTTTTGATTTTGTCTTTGGATTTTTCACAGAGTTTTCAAATGTGTTAGCTATATTCATTATTGTGACAACCTTATTTTTGTGGGAGGAGCGCAAGAGAGAATACATTTTTCCGTTGTGGATATCTTTGTTTATTGCTATGTTGCTATCTTTAATCTTAAAATATGTTGTTGCTCGGTCACGTCCTTCAGTTTTCTCTTTTCCGTTTATAGATGCTCTTAGTTATTCATTTCCTAGCATGCATGCAATGGTCGCTTTTGCAGCCTTACCGATATTAAACAAAGAATTTCCAAAAATAAAGCTTGTATGGATATTGTTTGCAGTAATGGTCGCTATTAATCGGATTTATTTCGATTATCATTTTTTTAGTGATGTGGTTTTTGGAGCTTTTGCAGGTTACCTGATAGGAGTTATTGTTATTCATATAGAGAAAAAATACAAATTTTTTGCATTTTTAAGATGAAAAAAAGAAGTGAGACAAAAAGGCAACTTTTCCATATGTTTTTTGGGATATTTTTGGTTATTTTGTTGATGTATGGTTTTGTTGATGAACAAATATTGTTTTTTCTTATTGTTCTTGGAATAATAGTTTCTTTTGCAAGCAAAAAGCACAAGATCCCAATAATTTATTGGTTTTTGGAAAGGTTTGAAAGGGAGAAGGACCTTGGCACTTTTCCCGGAAAGGGAGTCATTTTTTATTTGATAGGGGTTTTTCTTGTGGTCTCTTTTTTTTCTTTGGAGATAGCTTTACCTGCTATTCTTATTTTGGCTTTAGGGGATAGTGTAAGCAACATGCTAGGGGTAAGATTTGGAAGGGTTAATCACCCATTTACTGATAAAAAGACTCTGGAAGGGCTATTATCCGGTTTCTTTGCTGGTTTTCTCGGGGCTTTATATTTTCTTCCGTGGCCTGAAGCAATAATGGCAAGTTCCTTTGCCATGCTTGCAGAAGGAATAGAACTTAAAGTAGGATTAGAACCGGTAGATGACAATATCATAATTCCTTTAGTAGCTGCAATCTCAGTTTCTCTGTTTAGATACTTAATCTAAATACCAACCTTTTTAAAACATCAAGTCTTACTTTTGTGGTTTAGACAAAATGGAAAACTCAGAATTACAAAAATCACTTTTGGAAGACCAGGATCCTTTTAAGGAAATTTTGGGTCAGGAAGCAATAAAAAAGTCAGTAAAGTCCGCTTTATTGGCAGATCGGCATATTATTTTGGTTGGTCCTCCAGGTATTGGAAAGACTACGTTGGCAAAGAACATTTCTCATTTGTTGGGAAGTAAGTCTCCTTTTATTCGTGTTCAAGGTTCTCCTGATTTAACGGTAGAAGATCTTTTGGGCGATATTGATCCTGTTAAGGCTCTAAAGTTCGGTCCTTTAAGTCTTGAAGCTTTTACTAAGGGTAAGGTTTTCAAAGCAGATAAGGGTATTCTATTTTTTGATGAGTTAAATAGGTGTCCAGAAAAGGTTCAAAACGCTTTATTACAAGTACTAGAAGAGAAAAAAGCAACTATTGGTAGTTATGATATCGATTTTGATATCGATTTTATTTTTATTGGTACTATGAATCCGGAAGATTCATCCACAGAAAAGCTTTCTGATGTTCTCCTAGACAGGTTTGATCTAGTGTACGTCGCTTACCCCGAAAATATAGGTATAGAAAAGAAAATAGTTCTAGAAAAAGGGAAGAAATTTGATAATTTAGAGTTTAAGGATACTTTGCTTCAAACAACAATCTCATTTGTAAGAATGCTTAGAGAAGATAAGAACATAGAAAAGAAACCTTCAGTCAGAGCCTCATTAGGGTTGTACGAACGTGCACAGTCTAATGCGGTCATTGCAAAAAGAACTGCTGTTAAATTGGAAGATGTCAAGGAAGCGGTAGTATCAGTTTTATCTCATCGTATCAGACTAAAACCCTCTGTCAAGTATTTACAGAGTCCTGCTGAGTACATCAAGCACCAGTTCGAGAAGAATATTTTAGATTCTGAGGTTTTAGAAGAAAAAAAAGGCGATTTACTTTGACAGCCCACAATCTGCCAAGGAAGATGAGAAATTAGAGGAAGAAAAAGGCAGCTTATCTCCTCAAGATCAAGAAGATAAACTGATGCGTTCTGTTCTTGAGAATGATAAGGAAATAATTGAGGATGGAAAGCTTATTTCTGATTCCATAAATCAGGGTTTACAGTCCTTTACTCCTGATCTTTTGTATGATCAATTAACAAAAAATTATAATGTTGCAAAGCAGATATTTGGACCTTCTATGATTAAGTTAGCTTCTGGTTACAATCCAGATTATGTTAAGAAAAATGTTAATATTCCCGAATTCAGAAAAGAGTTAAAGTTTCGTATAGATAAGAGTTTCGAGGATTTAAAAAATAAGGGATTTCTTAATGCTGATGGCACAATAAGTGATACTGGTTTAGATTTGTCTTCTTTTGTGATGTATTTTGAGGAATTAGAAAAACTAACTCCTAAAGGTATTTTTGGTCAGCAAGAACACAAGAAGATTTCTCATTACGGTTCCAAGGAAGAAACCCGACAATATAAGAAAGGAGACCGGTATAAGGATTTAGCCATAAAGAAATCCACAAAACTTGCTATTAGGAGAGGCCATAAAGCTTTGGGAGAGAAAGATTTACAAGTTTTTGAGAGGCAAAGTAAGGGTCAAAATTACATCGTTTATGCTTTAGATTCTTCTGGAAGCATGAAGGGTAAGAAGATAGAGGCTTGTAAGAAAGCAGGGATTGCTTTAGCGTATAAGGCAATAAACGAGAAGGACAAAGTTGGTCTTATCGTGTTTGGTTCTGATATCCAGGCTGTTGTTGAGCCTACTGATGATTTCAAGTTTTTGCTTAGGCATATCGCATCTGCGAGAGCTTCAAAACAAACTGATTTCAAAGGGATGTTGCGTAAATCCATAGATCTTTTTCCTTCAGAAGACATAACTAAGCACCTGATAATCATAACTGATGCCATGCCGACTATGGGTGATGACCCTGAAAAAGGTACTTTGAAGGAGATAGCAGTAGCAAGAAACAAAGGAATAACAGTTTCTTTAATTGGAATTAATTTGGATGAGCAAGGTAAGGAATTTGCAAGAAAGGTTGTGGAGTTAGGAGAAGGAAAACTTCATTCTATCCGGAATGTTGATAATGTGGATTCTGCGGTTCTTGAGGACTATTACGCCCTTTAGTTTTTGCTATTAGATGACTGTCTACTATTTGGGAAACATATGAAGCCAGAAGAAAACCATCTTTGTTCTGTCCCGGAAGTATAAGGAAATTTCCCCCTCTTCCCAAAATACTTATCTCTTCATTAGCAGATCCATCAAAGTGATCATATTCATTTTGATTTAGTCTCAATCTTCCTTCTATATCTATTTTCCTTGTTTCAGAAAATTCATTAGGAAAAGAACTCATTAAAATTTTCAGATAATTTACTTCAAATCTCTTCTTTTTTTGGATACTGTAAAAAATATTTGTTTCTTCTCCAAATTGCTTTCTGAAATCAATCGGAACACTAACTCTTCTTTTAGCATCTAAAATTCTATCATGAGTTCCGATATACAATTTACGTTCTAACATTACTTCAGGTATTGTTTACCAATTTAAAAATCTAAGTAAAAATTTATAAAGTTATTAAAATAAGAAATTTGGATGAAACTCCTTGCTTTTACAGACTTGCATTTATCGAGTATTGCTTTTAGCAAGTTAAGATCTAAGATCAAGAAACACAATCCTGATTTGTTGGTTTGTGCCGGAGATATTTCTATTTTTGAGGAAGGTCTTGATCAAATGCTTGATAAATTAAACAAGCTAAAGAAAAAAGTTATTTTAATAAATGGAAATCATGAAGAAGATAATGTGATGAAAAAGTTATGCAAAAAACACAAAAATCTTTTTTTTATCCATAAAAAATCTCATATTGAAGAAAACATTTTGTTCTTAGGTTATGGGGGGGGTGGCTTTTCCATGATAGACAAAGAATTCTATAACACCGGAGAAAAATTCTCAAAAATAATCAAAAAAAATAAGGATAAAAAAACTATCCTAATAACGCATGCCCCTCCTTACGGAACAAAATTGGATTTGATAATTGGTGAACATTGTGGCAACAAAACTTTTTTGAAGTTCATAAAAAAAAATAAAATAAATCTACATTTGTGCGGTCATCTGCATGAGAATTTTGGAAAAAAAGATAAGATTGGAAAAACAAAAACAATAAATCCCGGACCGTACGGAGAGATTATAATCATCTAGTTTTATCCTTCTTCTAATATTTCTTCTAAAAGTGTTCCATCTATGTTATTCCCAGATGCAACCACCACTCCAACAATTTCCCGTCTAGGAGATATACTGGTAGCTATCCTGTCAAAAGGGATCATAGTACTGTCAAAAACACTTGCGAATGCAGCTGCTGCAGCTCCTTCAACAACATTAAGGTCGCCCCTTCTACTGACGTGTCTCCCATTGAATCCAAATTCTTTTAGGTCTTCTTCATCCATCGCCATAAGATCTTTAAGTAAATTTGATTGATATACTTTACGTATAGCATCTCTTATCTGATGTTCACTGACTTCAAACATATCATCTAAGAATCTTTGAGAGAGTTGCAGCATTTCAAATGAAGCATTCGGAACTCTTATCCCATCAGCTATGGTTTCTCCTGTGTCTTTATGATTAAGAAGTTTTCCGGCATGATAAGATCTGAACAGCGTGTTGAAGTTTTCAGTTTGAACTCCGTAGGTATGTATCTTATCCCCCCATCCTTCTACTTTAAACAGTTCTGCTCTATCAAAGTATCTAGCGGCAAATCCTCCTCCGTTTGCAAGACCTCCACCTCCAACTGGGAACACAAAAAAATCAGGCCTGATGTTTTTTCCATATAATTGAATCATCGCCTCAGTCACAACGGTAGATTGTCCTAAGATTATGTCTGAATGTTCATAAGCAGGTATGTAGATAAGATTTTGATCTTCTGAGAATTCTTTCGCAGCTGCTGCTGCACCAGGATAACCTCCTTCTACCAATCTCACTTCAGCCCCAAGATCTTTTGTGCCTTTAATCTTGTTTTTAGGGGTATCTTCTGCCATGTATACAACTGCATTCAACCCATGATCTTTCGCAGCTTTTGCAACTCCTTTTGCGTGATTTCCTGCAGAAGCTGTAACTACTGTGTCTCCTTCACTTACTTCTCCGCTTATTCCAGCTTTGTAAACAAAATATTCGCTGCCACGATCTTTGAAAGACCCCCCAGGATTTAAAGTGTCCATTTTGGCATAGATATCGACCTTTGTTCCATTCGAATGTACGGTTCCAAATGGGATAAGTGGGGATTTGCTGTGTAATCCTTCTAGGTGATCATAAGCCATAAATATTTCCGTTGGGTTTAGATGTGCCAAAATGTTTGTTTCCATTATTTTTCCTCAGATAAAAATAAATCTATCTATCCCCTTTTTTCAAGCCCAATATTATTTGGACTTCACAAAATAATTATGCCCATAATAGAAATTATACTAGAACCAAATCTTATTTTATAGGCTTTTATCATAAGAGGTAGGTAATAGAAATTCACTTTTAAAGCTTTCTAAACCTTATCAAAATTCATTTTTCTATCCTTAAAATCTTCCCTAGCTAATAAGACAACCTTGCTTTCAATCTTGCTATCAACAATTTTATAACTCGAATTTTCTTCTATTTTTTTGGCAAATTCCATAATTTCCTGATGAAATGGCATGTTTGAAACTTCTAGTCTTTTTTGGGAATGCCCCACAAAGCTGTACCCTTTAGCTTCCACAAACATGGGTTTGTACTTTTCTATTAACTCGGCATATCCTTCCGGGTCCATGAAATTATAATTTTTTACCAGAGTAAGTCTCATCACGTTCCTTTTGAACTTGTTCAACATACTCAAACTTTTTTGTAATTTTTCCCAAGCATCTTTTGTTATTGGGTTTGCGGTGCGTCGATGCATTTCTTTGTTAGAACCGTAAACTGAAATGTAAAGTTGAGTAGGTTGATGTTTCAGTAATTTTTCAACCATATTCGGAATGGTTCCATTAGTAACTAAGAAAGCGGTCATCCCTTTACTTTTTATGTAGTCTATCATTTCATGCAAACGAGGATACATGGTTGGTTCTCCGGTAAGAGATATTGCAAAGTGTAGTGGTTTTTCCATTCCTTCAAGTTTTTCCTTGACTGATTTAGGGTTTCCTTTGAATCCTTGCATCAACTCCACGTGAGCTTCTATTGCATCTTCAACTATGTCTTTAGGGTCATCTATCTGGCCTTGCCATTTGGGCCAAACATATTCAATATCCCTCCAACAAAACACACAACGATGATCACAAAAGAAGGTAGGACTCATCTGTACACACCTCCAGCTTTCTATTCCATAAAAAGTGTTTTTGTAACAGACATCTTCATCTTTAACAGATTTTTTGCAGTATGCACATACTTTAACCGCAGAATGATTTCCAACTAGCCTATAGCCTTCGCTAGTCCTTTTTTTATTCTTTAATTCTTGCTCTTCCTGTACAATATTGAGGGCTATTGTCATGTTCTTAGGAAATTCCAAACATATTTAAATTTTTACTGCTCACATGTGAAGATGGATATCAAACAAGCTCTTACTGGACTGGAAAAAACGAAAGAATTTCTTGAATGGAAAAAAAATCACGAGGATTCTTTCTTTTCTTATGCTTTCAGAATGTCTGAGAAGGATAATGAAACTCCTTGGAATCTTGGTTTCTATAACAGGAAAACTGACAAAGTGGTAACTTTTGTTCGAAATCCAGAATCTATAGAGATTAAAGAAGAGGAAGAAGTCTTCAAAAAACCTGGAACAGAAGTCAAACAGATAGATGTTGAAAAGATAACTGTTCCTTTTAGTAGTATTCTTGAGAAAGCGGAAGAGCTTCAAAAGAAAGAGTATCCTAAGGAGATAATGAACAAGAAAATAGCTATTTTGCAGAACCTTGACAAGTATGATACTGTTTGGAACATCACCCTAATAACTTTAGCATTTAACACAATTAATCTCAAGATTAGTCCTGCCGGAAAGGTTTTAGACCATAAGATAGAATCTCTGATGGGCATGATCAAAAAGTAAATGGGAACTATAGTTTACACTTCCAAATAATTTATATATTACCTTGTCCAGAGAAATATTGTCTTCTAAAATGACTTTTAAAATAAAAATGGTGAAGATTGCGGATGTTCCTACTCCGAAATATGCTCATGAGGGGGATTCCGGGGTTGATTTATATGCGGCTGAGTCCTGCACCTTACAACACCTGGAAAGACGTGCAGTAAAAACAGGATTAAAATTAGAGATACCTAGAGGCTATGAAGGTCAGGTAAGGCCAAAATCAGGCCTTGCTTTGAGTTACGGATTAAGTCATGCTAATTGCGTAGGAACTATTGACAGTTGTTATCGCGGTGAGATAAGAGTTCCATTGATAAATCTTGGAAAAGAGCCTTATATTGTGGAGAAAGGCAAAAAAATAGGCCAGCTAGTATTTGCAAAAGTAGAAGAGGCTGAGTTCGAAGAAGTAAAGGAATTAGAAAATACCACCAGGGCAGAGGATGGTTTTGGAAGTACTGGATTATGAAGAGGTGAAAAATGACGGTTAGTTATAAGACGATGCAAAAACACAGAAAGTTAAATGATTATGTAGAAGAAAAAGAAGAAGAGGAAGAATCAGAGTAAATCCACTTCTTTTTTTATTTGATCAAACACTATTTCTATGCTTTTTGAAGCATCTATTATCTTTATATTCTCATTTAAGATTTTTGGAAGTCCAAGGAATTTCTTCCTAAGATCTGTCATGAAATTCAGTTCTTCGAATTTTTCTTTTTCCCTGTTTTTCATCCTTTCTAACGCAATTTCTGGTTCAAGATCCATAATAAATGTAAGATCTGGTTTTGGAAACTTTCCATTTACCTCAACAAGTTCCTCGATGTTTATTCCCTGCATCGATTGAAATGCCATAGTTGAATGATAGTACCTATCACATAAGACCACATTAATATCTTTTCCAGAACTAGAATTAAGGAAAGGTTTTATTGTTTTTTCAACATGTTCTTCCCTATCCTTTAGAAAAAGTCCCAGTATTTTTTTTGCGTTCTTTTTTGGGTCTTTGTCATCTACAAGCATTTCCCTTATTTTTACTCCATAGGTTCCGTTTGTTGGTTCTCTGGTAGTTAGGATTCTATAGGATTTATCTTTGGAGAAGAGATAATTATGCAATAGTTGCATCATCTTGCTTTTTCCAGCCCCATCCATACCATCCAGCACAATAAAAATTTTTTTACCCATAAACATAGATATTTCTTTCTAATTTATTAACTTTATGTACTTAAAACCTTATTTAGAATCAGTGATTATGCAAACTTTTCGGCACTTTTTCTTTCGTAATATAATTCTCTTATTTGTTCGTATACTTTCCCTTTATCTTCATCATTAAGTTCCATGTAGATTCCCATAATCTCCATATATTCATTTTTTGCTTCCGCAAGCTTAAAGTCCATTATAGACAGTCTTGTTTTATGCATTTTTATTTGTAGTTCTTTAATTGGGTCTGGGTCATCTGATGTAGCATCTACCTGTTTAGGAATATATTCTTCTTGGGAATATGGCCCTATTTCCGGAATCTTTTCTTTTTTCTTGAAAATGTTTTTTATTCCTGTTTCTTTTTGCCCTTTTATATTTTGTACAGCTTGTAGTATTTCTTCCTCCGCCCTAGATATCTCATCTTCTTTTGCTATAACTTTTTTAGATTTCTTAGCAAAATCAACAACTTCTTTTTCTTGATTTTCCATATAGGGGATATTTTCAATTTCTAAGTCTTCCTGAATTTTTGATTTTTCTTGTCTAACTCTTTCTTTAGATATATTTGTTATCTCTTCAAAATTTTCTATTCCAATATCTTTTGGAATATCTGGCATGTCTAAAGATGTTTTAATATTTTTTTTTCTCTTACCAAAAATTTTGTTAAGAAGAGGGGTTTTCTTTTCCTTCCCACCAAGAACATTCTCTATAGATCTTAATTTTTCAGTATCCTCTTTTATGATATCTTTTGCATATCTTCTTCTTTTTTTATGCTCTTCTTTATGTTTTTTTAGTTCTTCTTTGCTTTCTTCATCTTGGACAAATCCGGTTTTATTTAGAAATTCAAGAGTGTTTTTTTTCAACTCTTTTACATTTTTCTTGATGACTTTGACACTTTTTCCCTTTAGTTCTCCTTTCTTCTTTTTTGTTTCCTTCTTCTTTTGCTCTTTTAGCTTTATTTTTTCAAATATTTTCCTTGTCTTTTCTTCATCTCTTAACATTAATTTTTGTTCTTTTAGTTTTAATGTATTTTCTCTTTCTTTTTTCTTAAGCAATTCTTGTTCTTTTCTGTTCTTTTCTGCTTCCTTATGTTTTTTTTCAAGTTCTTTCCCTTTTATCTTTAGTTCCTTAAATCTTTCTTTCTCTCTTTTTCTTAATTCTTGTTGTTTCTTTTTTTCATACTCTCGTTTTTCTTTTTTCGTTTT
>JADHVG010000013.1 GCA_016784105.1 Candidatus Woesearchaeota archaeon | reverse complement strand
ATATGAATTCCAGGAATCAAGCCAGTTACACAACCGGCAACCAAGCCAAGGAAAACGGCTATTAGTAGCTCAATCAATAACATCTTTGGGATACCTAGGTCTTATGTTTTGATATTTGTTCCGGGTAGGTTGCTTTTTAATTTTTTGGTTCTCTAGAATTCTTGGTTTTTGACACACAAAGTCAAAATAAAAAATTAAAGAATGTAAAAAATCCTAATCGTAATTTTTTAAATTACTGCCAGAGGTATTTGCTTTTCTTTTAATTGTCCCCAGTTTTGTTAAAATAAACTCCGAATAATTCAATTTAGAAATCAAGTACTTTATTCGTCTTCTTTATCTTCATCATTTTCATTGTCTTCTGCTTCTTCTTTGTCATCGTCTTCTGATTCATCATTATCTTTATCATCATCCCCACCTTCATCTTCATTTTCTTCATCCTCTTTGTCATCCTCTCCGTCTTCTTTATCTTCTACTTCATCATTTTCTTGTTCATATTCATCCTCAAATTCGAACTCCAAATTTGTTTTTACTACATCTTCACTTAAACTAGTTCTCGTAATAATTTCAGCTACAACTTCTGCTTCAGAAACAGTATCTAAAATAAACCTATGTTTTTCATCTCCTATCTTGATTTTGACTTTTGTTTTGCCTTTTTCAGCTTCCGCTTCTAGCTCAATCTCATCTTCTTCCTCTTCCTCAACTTCAACATTTAGGATAGCATTAATTTGTTCAGCAGTTAAACCTGTTCTGACCGATATTTCGTTGATTATAGCATCTAAATCTACAGTATCTAATTCGAATTCCCATTCTGCCCCTCCTAACTCTACTTCTACTTTAGCTTTTCCTTCTTCTATTTCAACTTTAATCTCTTGATCTTCTCCCTCTTGAAATTCTTCACTCTCATCTAATAATTCCTCTGCTTGCTTTGCCAATTTCTTTGCTTCAACAAAATTGTCTTGCTCAAATTGGTTAATTGCCTGTTCCAACAAAGAATTAAACTGATCTATTAAATCCTGAGAAACAACTATGCCTTTTTCTTCGGCCTCTTCTAAGAATTCTTTAAATTCTTTTTCTGTCTCTTCAATTGCTTCAAATGCTTTTTCTTGCTTCTTAATACCTTTTTCTTTTTCTATACCTTCTATCTCTATCTCAATTTCTTCTTCTGATTTTCCAGTTTCTTGCTCTATTTTTATTTTTGTTTTATCCTTCTTGTTTTTAATTTCTATCTCAACTTCTCCTGTTTGTCCTTTTAAACTGCTTAAGATAGAATCAATCAAATCTGCTTGCTGTTGGGTGATCTCCCCTTCCACCTTTATCTTTACTTTCAATTCTCCAAAGGTTTCTTCAACATCCTCATCATGCTCTTCCAATTCCCTTTCAATCTCAATAACTTCTTCTATTTCCTCTGTGGAATCATCTTCTTCTATTTCTTTGATGCTCTGTTTTACTTTCATTAAAGTTTTTCCATGCTCGTCTTTTGCTTTAACTGCCGCATCTAACTTATTCTCGTCAACCATAGATTTAACTTCTAATAGTCTTTCTTGTGCAATTTCCAGTCCCTTTTTTGCTTTTTTCCCTTCATCAAATGTCAGAAGTAAATTTAATTGTTCTAGGGCTTTGTCTAACCCCCAGAGAAAACTATCTGGAGTTACACCGGGATCACCTACACCATCAGCTTGAGCACTTGCAAAGGGAAGCAGCATCAATACAACCAGAAAAGTAAACAATTTCTTCATTACTATAATTGAAAAAAACAAGTATATAAAGATTACTATTTGAAAAACAAATCACTAAGTCGTCGGTTTGTGTTACAACGTTTTACAATAAGCGTAGTTGTCCCCTAAAGATACTCGTCTAAAATGTGTGACACTTGTGTGCCAAAATCAAAAACCAAAGAATTCACGGCAAACCCACTTGGATACTGCCGGTCACGCAGCCAGCAACAATTGCGAGGGGAATCACAATTAATAGCTCAGCGAACAACATTTATCCATTATAGGTTGCTTTATATTTAAGATTTTCTTGAATAGTTAATTTTTATTAATTTTATTTAGAACCAGTAAGATTCAGCAAATCTATATTCGTATATGCTTTTATCTTATCTTGTTTTAGAAAATGGGCATCATGAGTCCATATGCCTTCTGCTTTTGTTGCAAGGTTGCAAGCAAGAAAAGGTATGTCTTTTGGGTCAGAGATTTCAGATTTTAGTTTTTTAATGTATTTTTCATATTCTTTTAGAGAGATAAGTCTAATTCTTTCAAATATTATGGATAGTAAAACATCAAATTCATCTGCTCTGATTTTTGTTTTCTTTATTAGGAAAGCTTCATACTTTTCAATTTCTGCTTTGAGAAATTCTGGAGCAATAAACTCAAATTTACTGTTAAAAAGAATTTCCCTAGTTGTACTATCTTTAAGCAGAGCTGCGATTACTCTGTTGCTGTCAATGACTATCTTCATGCCAAGCCGTGCCTCTTAGCTATATTCTTGTTTATTTTACTCCCTAACTCCAAAGTATCTTTTTCAGTTAAATCTCCCTTAGCCAAGATCTTATCCAAAAGTTCTATTTTTTTTGCTTGATTCCACAATGCTTCACGAGCTACTTCACTCCACTTTATTTCCTTATGTTTTTTCATAATTGAATGCAGTTCTCTTGGAACAGCCAAAGTCATATTAGTCATTTACATCACCTACCAAAAATTTTCAATTTTTTAACGTCCAGAAATCGTGGATTTCTGACACATAAGTAAGATAAGTAAGATTACTTATTTAAGCTTTTTGGTTTTGAACCAAATCTTTAGGTATTTTTCCAACAAATTGATCATACATTTTTTTACAAAAATAAGAAAAAGAAATTAGTATAAAAACATTGTATCACTATTGTGTGCCAAAAAAAAGAAAACTGAAGAATTCGAGTAAATATCAACTGGAACTAGCCAGTTACAATTCCAGCTAGAATTCCAAGAACTAAAGATATAATAAACTCAAAAAATAACATTTTACATTTTTAAGAAATTCAAGCAAATATAAAACTATTTGATAACATCAGCTATTGCTGCACTCATTGATGCTGGAAAAGCTACAATGACCACTCTCTTGAAAGCTAAAACAGAATCTGTGTTCCAGGGAGTTTGCTGTATCAATGTCAGGATGACAGCAACTACTATGAAGGAGAAAATGTACGTGGATAGTACTCTTTTTAGAAACTCAAACTTGTGCTGTTTGAAATTATCCCTATAGTAATTATAATATGCAAATGCTGATATAAACAAGATAGACAAAAACATAAACAAAAGTATATTTGTTAAAGGCAAGGTTCTTGCCAAATTCCAAGTCTCTTCCGTAAAACCAACAGGAATTGCCAGGATGGAAGCACCAATAATGATCTGAAGAATGTCTCGTGGCCTGAACTCCACCATAAGAGGATTTACTATCTTGTGGAGTATGTTTCCCTTCTCATCTTTCACCGTTATTATCTCTTTTAGCTTCCCAGCTATCCTTACAATCTCCTTTTTTGATTTAAGGCTCTTTGGCATAATCAATAATCTTGGAGCTAAGTATATATAATTTTTGAAAATACAATACATTTAAATCTTAAAACACAACCCTCATCCAGATTATTGAATTGCTAGAGAAAACTTTCTAAAACATTCGTTATGAACTTATATATATCTTCAAATACCATTTTAAATTCCCATCCAACCTAGAACTAGCCCCTCTACCCCATTTATAACAAATTGGACGCCTACAACCAGCACAATTAATCCCATAATCCTATCAATCACCCTTCTTCTTGTTTCGCCGAGATACTTATCGATGATTGATGCTTTTGATAATACAATATACGAAAGCAGACAAACGATCAATATCGCAACAAGCACTATGCCCTTGTTTATGTAATTAGGACTTTCACTCATCAATACGATAACTGTTGTCATGGCCCCAGGACCTGAAAGCATAGGTATTGCCAAGGGTATGACCGAGACATCCTCTTTTTCCAGCGATTCCTTTCTTTCTTTCTCGGTATGCAAGATTGTCCTCTTGGCATAAACCATCCTTATCCCAACTATAGAGACTATTATCCCTCCAGCAATCCTGAACGCTTCAACAGTTATACTGAAAAACTGCAGAATGAAAGTTCCGATCAGCGCAAAAACAATAAGTACCGTTGCTGCGGTCATACACGCTTTTTTAGCCATCTGATCCCTTTTATGTTCCTTGTCACCTTTTGTTATGCTTAGAAACACAGATGCGGTGCTGAAAGGATTTATTATCGTAAATAACGCTGAGAACGATGCAATAAAGAATGCCAATAATATATGAAGCTCCATTTTTCCCCTTTTCTTACTTCAATTATTTGTTCAAGTTTATTAATCAATCGAAAAAAAAGTTATCCTGATGGAAGCATAAGCAAAATGTAATGCTATAAGATGAATGTGTGGACGAGTGCTAAATTCTTCCAATGTTATTAATTTAGGCTAGATTATTTAATTTTAATTGATTTATTTAATTTAAGATTGAATATTTTAAAAAGATTTAAATACTAGCTTCACTTTATGTGCAGGATGGCTAAAGCTATGAAGCAATTTACAATTAAACTGCTCAAGAATCCTGTCGAGCAGAAGTTGGAAAATGACATAAAATGGATATGCAGTAGTCTTGGGTTCATGTCTTCCCGGGACCAAGATGATACTTCATTCAAGATTCTAAGGGCCTTGATGAAATCTGCGAAGAAAGGCAAAGGCATGACATCGGAAGAGCTTACGGATTTTGTGCAGCCAACCCAAGGAGCGGTCATATATCACCTTAAGAAGTTACAAAAAGCAGGTTTAGTAGTTAAGTTAGATTCTGAATATTCTTTAAAGATGAACTCAATTCTATCCACAATAGAAGAGATAGAGAAAGATATACATCTGGTCTTAGGCAACATCAAGGCAATAGCCAATGATGTTGATGATAAGATTGGCCTTGAACACCGGCCGCTGGAGGAATTAAAGACCCTTGTAGGGTGAGCAAGTTATATTTCTAAGAGGTTGAAAATGCAACTGGCTATTTGTCCGCTCTGCGATTCGGATTTTGGAACGGAAGATGTTTTCTGCGAGAACTGCGGATACGATATAGAAAGAACTTCGCCGGATAAAAAATGAAACTATGCCAAGAGGTTGGATGCAGAAACAAAGCCGCAAAGTTTTGGGAAGGCAGAAAACTCTGTTATGATTGCTGCGACAATTACAAAAAATATTTGGATTTTGACACTTTCGGAAGTGATTAACTCTCAAAAAACAACAAGGAGGTCTTAGAAATGGCTAAAAAAGGAAAAGGAAAATCAAAATAAGATAAAAAAAATGGCTAAGGGAAAACCTTAGCCCCAAATTAAATGTTAAAATGAAGTATAGAGAAAAGAAGGTTTGGATTGCCGTGTTCCCTAAGTTGTACAGGGTTTTGCAACCAACGAAAAAGAAGAGAAATGGAATCACTGATACAAGAACTAAGAAACAAGCTTCAAGTGATGGAGTGGGACATGAGTATAGGGCGCTTTAACGAGGAAAAAATGCCTTACTACGAAGCGATTTTAGAAAGATACGAGAAGCTAAAAACCATCTATGAGAGGGTGTAATATGAAACCAGCAAAAAAGCCGTCAGAAGAAACTGACTATGAAGATTTCTTTAGCAGATACTTCGTGGTCAATTTTTCTTCAAGAGGCATGAACGACAAATAATGAAATACACAAAATATGAGATGGCCAGGATCATAGGGGCGAGAGCTTTGCAATTATCCCAAGGCGCTCCATTGCTGATAAAACTTAGCAAAAAGGAATTTTCTGAATTAGGCTACAGCACTTTGAAGATAGCAAAATTGGAGTTTGAAAAAGGAGTTGTTCCAATTACTGTTATGAGAAGCAAGAAAGTTTCTGAGAATATGATTAAATCTAGAATGGAAGAAGAGGAGAAAGAGGAATGAACACACTGGAAGGCTCAAAAAAGGAAATCCTGGAAAAGGCTGTAGCAGGGATTGCAATAATATATCCGCTTACCGCAGTACCTCAGATCACAAAAATCTGGGTTGAAAAAAATGTGGCAGGAGTTTCTTTATTGACATGGACCCTCTTCCTGGTACTTACAATTCCCTTGATATTTTATGCGCGCATGATACAAGAAAAGAAGCTCATGTACATGTGGTCTGCGTGGATTTTTGTTTACGTTCTGATAATATCTGGCACTATACTTTACGGCTAAAATGGAAAATTTTAGGCATAAACAGGTGATGGTAACAGAAAAAGAAGGAGATTCTATTAGGGTTCACAATGGCACGCTTCTTGATTTTAACGAAACTTACCTAATCTTAGTGGACACTTTGAACAACATTTCTTATGTAAGTCTGAAGAATATTTCTGAGTTTAGAGAATTAATTCGGTGAATATGGATTAGGTAGTCTCATTCCACAGCACATTTATTTATCACCTCGACTATCTAGCTTTAAAAAATGTTCTCTCTTCAATATTTCTAAACTCGTTTCAGCAAATTAGATATCTCGTTTCATCTTATGATACAATAGAAATATGGAGGTGTTTCGAATGAACAAAAAATCTGTGTTTGTTGTTGGGTTGATTGCTGGGTTGATTGCTTTAGCAGCTCTAGTCAACGCACATGGTTTTGGGAACAAAGCCTATGAGCAAGGGAGTAATATGTATGGCATGGGAGGAATGCACGCGTACCATGAAGAAATGGAAGGAATAATGGAAGAAGGAAGTTATGATGCCCTGGTTAGTTTGAGAGATGAGCTAGGAGTTGACGTGATGCCTTGGATAAACACTCAAGAAGAATTTGAAGAAATGCAAGAGCGTCATGAAGAGATGGAAAGGTTCCATGAAGGATCAGGCAGAGGCCATGACATGAAAGGAATGAGTTGCCATTAACCCCCTTTTTTATTTTTTTTATTTTTATTTCAATAATTATTTAAGGAAAACAGTATTTGTTGAGAACACCGGAGGTAATTAAAATGATGCACGGGTACGGAAGCATGCATATCATGCATTACGGTTGGATTTTTCAGATAGT
This sequence comes from Candidatus Woesearchaeota archaeon, assembly GCA_016784105.1. GTDB lineage: Archaea > Nanobdellota > Nanobdellia > Woesearchaeales > GW2011-AR4 > JADHVG01. The sequence continues at coordinate 23,906 of JADHVG010000013.1, read as the reverse complement.
AATAATTTTATTGCTTTTTTTGGTCATTTGGTGGATGATGAAAGGCAGCGGAAACTTTGGATTTAAATGCAAGAATGAAACTGCATTAGAAATCTTAAAAAAAAGATTAGCTAAAGGGGAGATAACTCAAAAAGAATTCCATAAACTAAAAAAAGAAATAGAATAAGATGGAAATAGATAATAAAAGGCTTATAATAGGTTTGGGTTCAGTTTTTATATTGGGTATCTTGTTTGCAGTAGTTAATGGATCTTATACCTCATCGACAAATGAGCAGCTTCCTTTAATTGTATACGGAATTTCTTTTATTTCAATCTTAGTTGGAGCATTTATTATTTTTATGTTTCAAGTTAAGATAAATAAATTGCAGTTAAATAAAGTATTGAAGATATTGCCACGAGAAGAAAGAATTGTTGTTAAAATATTGCTTGACAATAATAACTCGATAGAACAAAATAAATTAGTTGTTTTATCCGGATTTAGTAAAGTTCAAATTTCAAGAATATTAAAGAAACTTATGGAAAGAGAAGTGATTGAAAAAAGAAATATGGGAAATACAAACCTGATAATGTTAAAAATCTGAATTTTATTTAATCGTTAAAAATCAAACCACACTCCCCTCAAGAGAGTTGTTTGGACTTTTGCAATTGTCCCTCCCTATCCTTATACCAGTAAGCGAATAAAAATATGGTTAAAGAATACTGAAGCACGAACTGCACCCATTCTGGTTTTGAATACCAACCTACTGCAACGTACAACGGAATTCCTAAAGTACCTTCTTTGTGATTCAAGACTGTTTTTGAAAGATCAAAAGCCTTTGTATAAACAGGATGTTCCGATTCTAGTATTCCAAGACCTTTTGAAGCAGACAAGCCTTCATGCAGACTATAACCTGCTAAAAATCCTGCCTGCAAAATAAGGTAAGCTAATGTGACATTGAAAATAGTGGAAAGTTTCACTTTCACTATTGATTTAAAGATCAGGTAGACAGCTCCCACGGAAAGAGCGATACCTGTTATTATTGGGAGTAGTGTGTATTTCCCGGCAAAGGCAAATATTGCGATCTCAGCTCCTTCCCTAAGCACCATGATCATTGCAATAAGAAAAATGCCTGTTTTGGTCATATTAAGTTCGGCTTGGGTTTCTACATGCCTCTTAATTCTAGAACCATGCTTTACCATCCATATAATGAAGGTTACTATCAGCAACACTGCTATCAGGCTTGCTCCGCTTTCCCATAGCTTTGCAGTGTTATCTGTTCCCCCTATCGCAGAAGACAATGCCATCAGGATTCCACCAAAGATAAGTGAAGCAAACACACCTACTCCGGCTCCCTGCCAAACATGAACCTTCAGTTTCTTGTTTCCGGACTTGTTAAGAAATTGGAGAAGGATTGCTACAATGAGGAAGGCTTCCAACCCTTCCCTGAACGAAACTATGAACGCTTGAACGAATTCCATGAAAAATTAACAATTGTTAAGTTATATTTAAGGCTAACTATTAGCCTTCCACGATTCTGCCGAATTATGTCAAAAATAAAACGGAAATCGCAACAAATACTCCTATGCACCAAAAATCAAGAAATTTTCAGCAGAATATTTATGGGAAAAACCCCACCTCAATCTTCAAAAAACTACAACAACTCCAAAACCTTTTCAGCAGGACGAGCAATAACTGCTTTATTTCCTTTTACCACTATCGGCCTTTCAATAAGAATAGGGTGAGATACCATCCAATTTAATGCAAGTTCATCGGTTGGTGCTCCAAGCTCTTTAACAAGTTCCTTGTACTTGCTTTCCTTCTTTCTTAGCAACCCAACCGGATTTATTTTTAGCATATCACATAATTTTTCCAATTCTTCTTTTTTAGGAACATTATCAAGATAATTTATTGTTTCAAAATCTTGCTTTTTGGATTCTAACAAGTTTTTAGAAATCCTACATTTACTACACCTAGAGTTATAATATATTTTCACCTTATCACCCTTGCTCTTTGTGCTATGATCTCCAAAGAACCTTCATACTCATCAACCTTTCCAATAATCTCAATTTCATTGCCTTCAGTTATTGGAATATCTACATTATTTTTGAACATCACAACTTTGATGGACTGTAACTGAGAAATTTCAATTATCATTACCTTTTCAGTATCAATCATGCTATTAACAATGCCTTTTACTTTCACAAAATCATCTTGATTATCTATTGTTATCTTCCCTATGTTCTCCTCAGAAAGGTTAATATTTCCAGATATCAGAAAAATGATTAACAAACCTGCTAAAGAAGTTATCAATGCTATCTTCAATAAAGTTTTCTCTTTCATTGACCCTAGAATTCTAAGTTTATTTTTATATTTAATTCAAACAAGAAGAGTTAAACCATAAGCTTTTTAAAACAAATTAATATCCAGAAGATATGGCTAAAACTTCTAAAAGCTACAAATCCACGGAAGAGGTCCAAATATCTAAACCTCTTATAGACCAAATAATCGGTCAGGAAGAAGCAGTAGATATGATTAAAAAAGCTTCTCAACAGAGGAGAAATGTTCTTCTGATAGGAGAACCAGGTACCGGGAAAAGTATGCTAGGGCTTGCATTGGCAGAGATGTTACCCAAAGAAAAGCTTGTAGATACTATATCTTTTCCAAATCCTAATGATGAAAATGCTCCACTGATAAGAACAATGCCCGCAGGACAAGGCCGAGATTTAGTTGCAAAAGCAAAAATCCAAAGCCTGAACATGTTCAAGAACCAAAATGTCATACTCTTCATTATGGTTTTAGTTGCAATGTTTGCTCCGTGGTGGGTACGCTCATACTACAAATCAGATGTCATGTTTGCAGCATTCTTCCTCGGAGGAATGTTTTTTCTAGCAGCTTTCGTCATGTTCCTCAATTTTGGAAGAAGAATGGAAGGCCGAGCCAAAGTTCCAAAAGTCATTGTAGATAACTTCAAGAAAAAACAAGCACCTTTTTTTGATGCGACTGGAGCACATGCCGGGGCTTTAGTGGGGGATGTGTTACACGACCCTTTCCAAAGTGGGGGATTGGGAACACCTGCACACGAACGTGTTGTGGGAGGGATGATCCACAAATCTCACATGGGAGTTTTGTTCATAGATGAAATAGCAACTTTGGCTCCAGTAACCCAACAAGAACTACTGAGTGCGATGCAAGAAAAAAAATTTTCAATAACAGGACAATCAGAAAGATCAGCAGGAGCCATGGTAAGAACCGAACCAGTTCCGTGCGACTTCATCTTAGTTGCAGCAGGAAACATAGAAACAATAAAACAAATGCACCCTGCTTTAAGATCAAGGATAAGAGGTTACGGTTATGAAGTTTACATGAAAGATACTTTCCCAGACACCCCAGAAAATAGAGAAAAACTAACTGTGTTTATAGCCCAAGAAGTTGTCAAAGACAAAAAAATACCTCACTTTTCCAAGGAAGCAATTGAAGAAGTAGTTGAAGAAGCCAAAAGACGTGCGAACAGGAAAGGACACCTAACCTTAAGATTAAGAGAACTAGGAGGACTTGTAAGGGCAGCAGGAGATTTGGCTAAAGAAAAGGATGCAAAACTTGTCTCAAGAGAACATGTCATGCAAGCTAAAAATCTTGCCAGAACACTTGAACAACAACTTGCAGATAAGTACATTGAACAGAAAAAAGAATATGAAATCATAGTCACAAAAGGAGAAATTATAGGAAGAGTTAACGGTCTTGCAGTCATGGGTCAAACTCCTCCATTCTCAGGAATAATCTTGCCGATAGAAGCTGCAGTTACTGCTGGAGGAAAAGAATCAGAAATAATTGCCACTGGGAAACTTGGAGATATAGCAAAAGAAGCTGTAAAGAACGTTTCTGCAATAATAAAAAAATATTTTGGAGAAGACCTAAAAGAAACTTGCGATATTTACGTACAATTCCTTCAAACTTACGAAGGAGTAGAGGGAGATTCAGCGAGCATCGCAATTGCAACAGCAATCATATCCTCTTTCAAAAAGATTCCAGTAAGACAAGATGTTGCCATGACCGGTTCCTTATCTGTTCTAGGAGAAGTACTCCCAATAGGAGGGGTAACTGCTAAAGTTGAAGCTGCAATAGAAACCGGAATCAAACGAGTAATTGTTCCAAAAACAAACCTAAAAGATATAGTTGTTCCGAAAGATAAATTAAGCAAGGTAAAGATAATTGCAGTAGACACAATAGAAGAAGTCCTCAAAGAAGCACTGGACTGGAAAGGAAAAGAAAAAATACTTGAACTAATAATAAAAAAATCCAAATGAATAAGGTGATACTATGACAATGAAAAAAAACGAATGTGTTGAATGCGCAAGCCAAAACGTGCACTTCAATGAAAAAGACCAACAATTAGTTTGTAGAGATTGTGGAGCTATCTTCGAAGAATTAACACCAAAAGAAGAGAAAAAATTTGAAAAAGCACATGATCAGAAATAAGATTATAGATATCTTAAGACCGCTGCACAATCGTCTCTTTTAAGGAATCTAAAAACATTAGATTCTAACTGCTTGTTTTATGCACTTATCCAAAAAAACTTCAATATATCCGCTCCAAGACTCTGATTTAAGAATCAAGTTAGTAACAAATCAAAGAATTGTTAGAGTTCCTAATTTAGTGTATAGTTGGATTTATAGGTAGCATAATTTCAATGTTGGCACCCCCATCAGTATAAGCTCTGAAGGTACCTCCATGTTGTAATGCAAAATCTTTTACTATTGCCAGTCCAAGACCAGTTCCATTTTTCTTTCCACATGTAACATGTTTTTCCCCCAATCTGGAAATTATTTCTTCTGGAAAACCGGACCCGTTATCCTTATAATCAATCTTCACATAATGTCTCCCTCCCCTGAAGATTGCACTAGTAGAAATGGAAACTATAGGGTCCTTACCCCCATTAAAAGCTTCTAAGGAATTATCATACAATGTATTGAAAATCCTAGAAAATCTTGTGGAGTCTACTTTGACACTGCCACCATATCTTATTGAAGCGTTCAATCCTACATGATCCTGATTTATTCTACCTGCAAATTCCAAGAAAAAATTTACAAGATTGACATCTTCAAAACTTGGTTGAACATACGAATCTCTTAACTCAACTAAATGAGGTTTAACTGCCTGAAGATTTCGCTCTATTGCATCAATTTTCGAGGCATATTTCATTCCAAATTCTTCTTTGAATGCTAAAAATTGAGACTCTATTGCACCAAATTGAGAAGTAAGAGCACTATAGATTAAGTCTACATTATATCCTACTACCGAGTCATTGATTGTGGCAGAATTTAATGATTGACAAATTGAGGATAACCTGCGCACACCCCCAATTAATTCTTCATGATCTTGAATTCCCTCAGCTTCATAAATAATATCTGTAAGTCCCACAATAGAAGCAGATTTATTTTTAATATCATGTAATGCTTCTTTGGCTCTTAATCCCACCTCAATATATCTTGCGATCCTCCTAGAGTCTAGTTCTGGTAATTGATCAAGAGATATTCTATGTTCAATTTTTGGGAGAATGTAATTTGATTTTTCCAGTTGTGATGCAATTTGTGCTCTCAGTTCTTTCACGCTTGAGAAAGGTTTACTTACAACCAAATCCGCCAAAGATTCCCCTACTTCTTTCGAGGTGTATCCACTAGCCAATATTGCTGGAACTCCGGGATGCATTTTCTTAAAAGCTTCTATAATCTCCACTCCAGAGACATCAGGTAATCGAAAATCAGCAAACAATAAGTCAACAGAATTATCTTGCAAGTATTCCATTGCACTAGTTCCATCTTGAAACCACTGCACATCATAGTCTCTTTGCACCATACTCGTAAACACAGACCCTACGCTTTCTTCATCTTCCACAAGCAATATCGTAGGTTTTGGCACTCCATCCACTATTTGAGAACTCACAACTTTATCTAAAGTTTCAGCAATAAACATTTTTGAATTATTTTATTACTTAATAGTGATTATAATCTAACTAATGATGAGTTTTACTACTATATAAATATTTCGAAAATTAGAATAGTTACTCACACCAATCAACTGAAACATCATCAGTTCTTTCATAAGGGTGGACGTGCATCTCCGAATAGTTCTTAGAAGCAGTTTTTCTTTGCAAAATACCTTGCCACGCAATCATAGCCCCATTATCAACTAACAAAGAATTTTCCGGAGCAAAAAATTTTGCCCCACGCTCACCACACATAATCTTGCACATCTCTTGAAGTCTTTTATTGCAGGCAACCCCCCCACCTAGAACAAGTTCTTTCTTGCCACAATGAGCCATCGCTCTCTCTGCTGTTTCTACCATCATCGCAAAAACAGTTTCTTGCAACGAATAACACAAATCTTCAGTTTTGTAAGACCTAGAATCATACTTCCTCTTAAGATTTGTAAGGATTCCAGAAAAAGAAACATCCATCCCCTTAACAACATAAGGAAGCCCAACATAATTTTTACCTTTTAAAGCAAGCTTCTCAATCTTCGGACCCCCAGGAAAACCCAAACCAATATGTCTAGCGAAAGAATCAATAAAGTTACCAATGCCTTGATCAAGAGTCTCCCCAAAAATCCTATACTTGCCAGATTCAAAAGCAATAACCTGAGTATTGGCACCACTACAATACAACAAAACTGGGTCACGAGCCTTACTTTTTAGTTTTCCAATCTCCAAATGAGCAATGCAATGATTAATACCTACAATCGGAATATCGTTCTGTTCAGCTAACTCAACAGCCTTATTCCTACCAACCCACAAACTAGGAGCTAAACCTGGCCCTTGAGAAAAAGAGATTAAATCAATGTCAGAAACATTTAACTTTGCTTCCTTCAAAGCAGAATCAACAACCTCCTCCTTGAAAGACTCATGATGTTCCTTAGCTTCAGAAGGATTAATACCTCCTTGTTCCGTTGTGAAAAGTTTCCTAGCATTAGCTAAAATTTTCCCTTTGCTACTAATTATTCCACAACCAAATGTGTGAGCAGTACTTTCAATACCTAAGCAGATCATCTTAACTAATAGAATTACATTCCTCTTTAAAATCGTTTCCAGCAATATCACAAAAAGATTCCAAATGTATAGGATTTCCCGTACCGCTTTGCTTGATTCCAGACGCTATTCCAAGAATACAAGGCCGATAATCCTGTTCAGGAAAAGAACTACATACCTCAATCATCTTTTCATACGAATTCTTGTAAACCAACGGCAAAAAATGCCTAGAAGGAAGAAAAATGCACTGGAACCGATCATCTTTTTCTAAAGAAAAACATTTCCCAAAAGAAGCCTTTATGTTTCCAGTTTTAACAATCTCAGTCCAAGCAATAAACTGAGAACACAACAAGGATTTGTTACCCTCAAAATTAGAGCATACCTCCACCAAATTCAAACCTTCATTAGAGACCCCATAAGAAGAATACCAAGGAAGCTGCAAAAAAGCATTCTCCATAAAAACCCCTTCATAACAATCAAGAACATAACTCTTTCTTTCTACTGCATCACACCTCTCCAACGAAACATCAAGGTTTCCTTGTGAGGCCACCAACATACCATGCCCCGCAGCATGATAACAATTCTTAAACATCAAAGAAGATACAAAATCATTAATCCCTTCACCTTTATCAAACAGACCACAAGCATCATCTGAAGTTTCACTAAGGTTATCTTTATTAGATTCATAAAAAAATGAATGCATCACCCCATGATAATACCCCTCATACTTCCAAAACTCTTCAGAACTATAATTCTTGTAAGGAATCTTAGAAATCAAAACAGAAAAATTCTTCACATCTTCCCAAGCTAAATGACCAAACTCATGCAACACCATATGACTAACGCCATAATTAGCATTGCCCCACAACTCAGAATCCACATACTCAAAAGCCCCATCCAAACCTTGAGAATAATAAGTATCTTCTAAAGTAGAAGCATGAGAACCGATCTCTTTCTCAAAGTAATAATTCAAATAAATACTCTTAACATTAAAAGAATGAAACAAAAAAAGAGCTACAAATACAAAAACAACAATAAGAAAAATCTTTTTTAACCTAATAATTCTTTCTGACATTTACCCTTTTTTTATACTTTGTAAAAAACCTTTTTTTATTTTCAAATCTACCTTCAATGTTTTCCATAAACCCAAACAATTTAGCCATCAATTTATCTAAATCATTATGGATCCTATCAAAAGTTTTAATTGGAATGTACCTTAAGTCTCTACACAACATCAACAAAACTTCCAGTTCCTTAGCAGAACCATAAGCATGACTCAAATAATTTAAAAATTCTTTCTGCGATTTCTTAACAGAACCCTCCGCAATATTAACAGGAATAGAAGTAACAGCACGACGCATCTGAGAAGCAATATTATCTTTCTCCTTATCAGGTAACTTCTCAACAAGCTTAATCACATCAACAGTTAAAGAATAACCCAACTGAAAAATCTCCATTTTCTTGTAAAGACGCGCCATAAAAACAAGCGTCCAAATTCATTATTTAAAGGTATCGTGTCAAAAAATGTTCAGAACTAAATCTACTAAAGAACATAGCTAACGCTAACCTTCTTTTTTTTATTAAACAATAAAGTTCCCTCTATCTTAAATTGTAAATGAAACATAAACAAAAAAAGAAAAAAAAGAAGACCGTGCATAGACTAAGAAAAACGAACGTTTGGAAACAGCAAGCTTAATACGTCGCCGAAGCTCCGTACTTACACTTCTGTCCCATCAAACCCATGTTTTATGGGAGTTCTAAGGTGTCTCTTTTCAGGAATGGCTTCGTGCTTAGATGCTTTCAGCACTTATCCACATAAGGCGTAGCTGCCCTGCATACCTTGTCAGATAACAGGTAGACCAGAGGCCTCTGGTCCTCGTTCCTCTCGTACTAGAAGACCATTTCTTTCAGACACCGAACATCTCCAGTAGATATCAAACAAACTGCCTCACAGCGTTCTGAACCCAGCTCACGATACCTTTTAATCGGTGAACACCCGCACCCTTGGGCGCTTCTGCACGCCCAGGATAGGTAGAGCCGACATCGATGTAGCAAGCCGCGCCGTCGATATGAACTCTCAGGCGCGACAACTCTGTTATCCCCGGAGTAACTTTTCGTTCATCTCTAGCCCCCATCAAGGAGGACATAGAGGTTCGCTAGACCATGTTTTCACACTTGCATTCCGTCTTATTAAGAATACAATCAGGCTGACTTTTGCTCTTACACTCCACATCGGATTCCCGACCCGATTGAGTCAACCTTAGGGACCTGTTGATATCCTTTCAACAGGGTGCCACCCCAGCCAAACTGTCCACCTACCGATGTTCCCTTTGCAGGGTAAGCAATGTAAATTCTAAAGAGTGGTGTTTCATTGGCGTCTACACGTAATCTGGCGACCACGCTTTAACAACTACCACCTACACTACACATTAAAGCCCACATCGCAACGATAAGCTACAGTAAAGTTTCACGGGGTCTTCGCTTCCCACTGGAGATCACTGGCCTTTGCACCAGTATAGAGTGTTCGGAGGATTTTAGTTGGGGACAGTGGAAATCTCGTTACGCCATTGATGCAAGTCGTCAATCAAACGACAAGGTATTACGCTACCTTAAGAGAGTTATAGTTACCCCCGCCGTTTATCTGCTCTTAGCCTCCTTGGAAAGAGGTTTAAAGTACAGACACTGGGCAGACGTCACCGACTATACGCACCTTTACAGGCTAGCAGTCAGTTAAGTTTTTGTTAAACAGTCGGACTTCCTTTGTAATTGCACCCTGCTTTCAACTATTAAATAGCAAAAGCAGGGACCCCTTATACCTAAGACACGGGGCCAATTTGCCGAATTCCCTCAACTAAATTAATCCTTCACGCTTTAGGCTTCTAACCTAGGGGCACCTGTGCCGGTTCTTGGTACGAATATTTTAGTTTTTTCATCTTTCCCTTTTCACGGATTCCGGATATCAACCAAACATCCCATAGGAATGCTCATTTTAGATTTAATCAAGTTCTCGTCATTACGACACTCCCTTGATTTATTCCAATTGATATACCAGACGAAGCATATTGATCTAATCGGAAATGTCAGAAAAGAAGCTTGCGTTGCCGCACATACTAAAATAGTAAAGGAATATTAACCTTTTTCCCTTTCCCTTTGTCCAATTTATGGATAAGGTTAGGATCGACTAACCCTTGGCTGATTTGCATTGCCAAGGAACCCTTGCCCTTTCAGCGATACTGATTCTTACAGTACTAAGATCCTACTACCACCAGGATTCTCATTTCTACAAGGTCCATATTCTCTTGCGAGAATAGTTCTGCCCTTGCAGGACGCCCATCTACCATTTAGCTGTTAGCTATTCTATAGTATCGGTAATTGTCTTAGCCCCGTCCATTTTAAAGGCCCACCATCTAGACGAGTAAGCTGTTACGCACTTTTTAAAGGGTGGCTGCTTCTAAGCCAACCTCCTCGCTGTTTTAGACAATGGACACTTTTCACCCTTTCACACTTAGACAATATTTAGGGACCTTAACTATAGTCTGGGTTGTTCCCCTCTCGGAAACCGGGCTTACCCCGGCTCCCCGTCTCCTGGAATCTTTGATGCTAGAATATTCGGAGTTGGACAGAAAACCGATCCGTTTCCAGACCTAAATCCTCAACCCGTAGCTCTACCACTCTAGCCATCTCCTCCAAGGCTTGACTGCGGCCAACTTTGATAGGAACCAGCTATTGCCGGACTCGATTGGCTTTTCACCCCTAGCCCCAAGTTAGAAGAACACTTGTACGTAGAACCTCTTCAGGCCTCCACAACCTTTTACAGTCGCTTCACCTTACCCAGGGCTAGATCGTCCGGCTTCGGGTAACATTCAAATGACTTCACGCATTTTCATACGCCGCCCCTCATAAATTGCGGGCTTGTTGCTTTCGCTGCGAGTACCGAAGTACTCTTGCCACTTAAATGAACTCCCTGGCACGTTATTCGAAACGTACGATACAACTCCTTAAAGCAGTATCAAACTATAACTATTAGGTTTCAGGCTCTTTTAACTTCCTGTCACGGGTACTTTTCAACATTCCATCACTGTACTAAATTCGCTATCGGACTCAAGATGTATTTAAGGTTAGAAGTTGATGCCTCCTAAATTCTTATTCAGTATCCAGTGAATAATACTCTAGATACTGCCAAAATCCTCTCAGTTACCCTTACGCGGCTATCACGCTCTAAAGCGCATCTTTCCAGATAACTTCTGGTTCCTGAGATCGGATAAAAGGCAGTCTATAACACCACATCTCCTTTATTTTACAATAAAGGATTCAGTTTGCCTTATGTTGTGTTCGCTCGCTGTTACTAACAACATCTCAATTGATTTCTTTTCCTGCAGGTACTAAGACGTTTCAATTCCCTGCGTTCCCCATCCTTACGGATTTAAAGAGAAGTCTCATTAAGGGACCTTCGGTTCAAAGACAGCATGCGTCTTGCCGAAGCATTTCGTAGCTTGCCACGCCCCTCATCAGCACTTGAGCCGAGTCATCCACCTAATAGTGTAGGATTCTTAGCCTATGCACGGTCTCATAAACATCAACCAACTCATCAACAGATATTATCTAATGATGAGCAATCATTTATGAAAAAATGATCAAAAAACTGAATTAACTAATGAACATAATGGACCCGTCGGGACTTTCAAACAGATCCTAAACAGACCCTGTATTCGAACCCGAGGCCCCCGCCTTGCAAAGGCGATGCTCTACCAGGCTGAGCTACGGGCCCAATTAAACAACAATTCCAGATAAAACACCGGAAATAATGAAGTTATTTTAACTCAAGTAAATTTTGTAGTTGTGAAAATGAAAATAAAAAAAATAAAAAAAATGGAGGTGATCCAGCCGCAGGTTCCCCTACGGCTACCTTGTGACGACTTAACCCTCCTCGCTGAGCTTAGATTCGACTCAATTGAAAACTAAGCCTCATCTAAACCCTACTCGGGTGGTTTGACGGGCGGTGTGTGCAAGGAGCAGGGACATGTTCACCAGGCGCTGATAACACCTGATTACTAGGGATTCCATCGTCATGAGGCTGAGTTACAAACCTCAATCTGGACTAAGACAGAGTTTCGGGGATTGGCTTCTCCTTTCGGAGTTGCATCCTATTGTCTCTGCCATTGTTGCGCGCGTGTAGCCCAGAAGATTCGGAGCATACAGACCTACCGTAGCCTGCACCTTCCTCCCGTTTTCACGGGCAGTTCTCACAATGTGCCCAGTCCCATAGGCTGCTGGCAATTGTAAGTGCAGGTCTCGCTCGTTGCCTGACTTAACAGGACACCTTGCGGCACGAGCTGACGACGGCCATGCACTACCTCTCGGCTCGTCAGGTAAAACCTTTAATCTGACCTTCATCCTGCCGTCGCTTCTGGTGAGATTCTCTGTGTTAAATTAGATTAAACCGCACGCCGCACCCCTTGTTGTGCTCCCCCGCCAATTCCTTTAAGTTTCAGTCTTGCGACCATACTTCCCAGGCGGCGAGCTTAACACCTTCGCTTCGACACTGTATAATCCCGAAGATTATACAACACCTAGCTCGCAGAGTTTACAGCCAGGACTACTCGGGTATCTAATCCGGTTTGCTCCCCTGGCTTTCGTCCCTCACCGTTGGATCCGTTCTCGTCAGATGCCTTCGCCATAGGTGGTCCTCCTGAGATTATAGCATTTTACCGCTCCCTCAAGAATACCTCTGACGCCTCCCGGTCCCTAGTCTAGCAGTCTTTTCTGCACGCCGTTACATTAAGTGCAACGATTTCACAGAAAATTTACTAGACCGGCTACGGACGCTTTAGGCCCAATAAACATGGTTGCCACTTGTGGCGCTGGTGTTACCGCGGCGGCTGGCACAAGTCTTACCCACCACTTATTCGCCATGTTATTTACACATGGCAAAAGCCTTACTGAAAGTAAAGCACTCAGGATTCCCTTATCACACTTTCGTGCATTGTAAAGGTTCCGCGCCTGCTGCACCCCGTAGGGCTAGGGCCAGTATCTCAGTGCCCTTCTCAGGGTTACCTCTCTCAAGGCCCCTACCGATCATAGGCTTGGTGAGCCTTTACCTCACCAACAACCTAATCGGCCGCCGACTCATCCTTAGGCACGAGTTTGAAAGAAAACACATTCCAGTAGAATTCTCATATCAGGTATTAGTCTCGGTTTCCTGAGGTTATCCCTGACCTAAGGGCAGATTATCGACGTGTTACTGAGCATTTCGCCGGTGTTCCGAAGAACCCCTTGACTTGCATGGCTTAGTCGAATCCCAATAGCAGCAACCTCCCGCAGGATCAACGGGAATTGTTTTTTTGTATTCGGTAAAAAGAATACTTTTACGATCCTGATTTGCTTCGCATGGTCGCAATTCACAACTACATATACTTGATAATAACTTCAAGTACAATCAAATTGGTTATTGAATTTTAGAATTTGTATATCTAAAATGGTAGGTGATAACAAGAGTAGAAGTGAATCAAGCCCTGCTTTTAAATGTTTCTATAGGAATTCTGAGTATTTTAGCCCATTTTGGGTGAAAAAACAGCAGGTGCGGAACAAAACAGGTAAGCTTAATCTTGGGCAAATAATTAAGTTTTTATAAGATTCTTGGTAAAGTAGTGATATGAAACTAGCGGTAATTGGATTATTCTTTTTTATCATAAGTTCTTTGATGTTCTTTACTCCTATTCTTTCAAAAATTATATCAAATGAATCATATCTGTTATATGAAGGATACAAAATATGCCATTCAACCATATCAGAACTAGCTTATTTTACAGAATCTGGAGAATCATTTCTGAAAGAATGTGAAACGGTAAACTCTGTTTTTTTCATTGGGTTGTTTGTAGTGGCTCTCGGTTTTTTATTTCTTTTTGCAGGGTTAATAAAAAGAGAAGCATGAATAAAAACTCCATTAAATACTAGGTTAACAACAAAAAATATTATAAATGCTTTTGTTAAAACTGAGGGTTGGGTGGTCAATAATTAAAATAATATTTTTTTTGATTTGTTTTCTGTTGTTGGGTTTTGGTGTTTTTGCTGGTTGGGAGCAATTCCAAAATGGTGATTTTAATCAGGGCGATGTTAGCGGCGTAGGTTACTTTTCTGGAGGTGATGTAGTTAATTTTTCTGTGAGTTTTGGTTCTGACCATCAGCCTTTAATTTCTGATGTTGATTCTTCAGGAGAAAAGGAGATAATTATTTTCGATAATAAACGTCTAAAATTGTTCAATGCCTTTTTGGAACTGATTAATGAAACTTTTGTGGGGGATTTATTAGGTCAGGGGACTATTTTCAGTATGGATGAAGATTCTTATGATGAGATAATTTTTAATGCTAATGTGTCAGGCGTTAGTTATTTTTTTGCTTATGAGTTTAATGGTACTGCTTTAAATCAGGAACTTAATTTTACTATTTCTAATGGTGCTATTGGAAGTGGAGTCAAATGTTTTAGTAGTGGAACAACTAAAACTTGTGTGTTTATGGACAATTCTCAGTATATCCATATTGTGAATTTAAGTTCTAAGACTGAAGAAATTTTTAACACTTCGGTTTTTAATGATACTCATGAAAAAATTCCTGCTTTAGGGGATATTGATTTGGATGGGCAATTAGAAGCTGTTTGGTGGCATGATGCGGATGATGATACCAGATATGGTTTTTTGGTTTTTGATTTAGTTTCTAAGAGTTTGGACGTAAATTTTAGCGGAGACGGAATTGTGGATGATGTCTATAATTCTATAAACAACGGTTTTGTCCTGAAAGGCCATCCGGTGTTGGTTGATTTAAACCAAGATGGTAAATTAGAAATTGCGGCTTCTGTGTTGTATAATGATGCAACCCAATTAGAGATGTGGACTGATTGGTTCATGGAACTTTTTGTTTATGATAATGAAGGCAATAAACTATTTTCGAAATGCGAAGATAATACTGTTTCGGATGTTGGTTGTAATGATGGTACGAGCGAGAGTGTAAGACATGAAGGCCCTAATCCATTTGTGTTAGATTCAGATAGTGATGGTTTTGATGAAGTCTGTTTTATGAAAGACAAGAAAAAATATGGACACATAAAAAATATGACTATGAGCTGTTATAATTACTCTGGAGGTTTAGTTTTAGAATCTAATCTCAATACTTTTACAGATACGATAAGGACAGCAACTACTGCTGACATGAATAACGATGGGTTAATTGATATAATAACAGAAAACAACATCTATGCTTTAAATGGAAGTTCAATTTTTTCGCATGGTTTTGGATCTAATTATGTTATTCCTATCGATATCGATGGGAACAGTGCTTTAGATTTAGTTGCTTCAAAATCTGGAGAAACAATAATATTCTTAGATAATAAAAATTATTCAGTAGATTTCTCTATTAAGGAAGAAAATATATTGTTTCATGTAAATAATGTTGAAGTTAAAATTACTAATAACAAAGATGGATTTGCAAAAAATGTGGAAGTTGTTGCATGGAACACAAATAATTTTATTAATCAAAGCAAGATATTGGATGTAAGAGGTAACAGTAATGTCACTGTTTCTTTTAATCTTAGTTTTGATGAAAAAGATATTATTCTTGTACAGACCGATTATGGAAATAAAATTAATGAAACTGATGAAAAAAATAATTTTGCTTTCAGGAAATTTGAGAACTTCCCATTAGTTTACGTTGATGTTAATCTAGAACTTGATTCCTTAGAAGAAGAATTTACTGATTATGTTAAAAATAACTTGAAATCTGGATACTTTACTTCCAATGAAAATGAAGCTTCTGTTAAAGTTTACATTGGCAAGAAGAATTTATTTAACAAACAAAAATCATTATTTACTAAAAATAATTATGACTACTATTATGATTTCGGAAATGTTTATTATCTAGATTCTGTTGGAAGCTATCCCTATAATGGAATTATTGGATCTTATAAGGAGAATGGAATTATTAATGTTCTGATTTATGGCAATGGTGTGGATGGAGACATAGCAGCCTTGAAAGAATTTATTGATAAAGAAGACGAATTTGTCAATTCTGAAAATTCATTTTTTATTTCTAATTCTAATTCGATTGGTGTAAGAGTTTTTGATTATTTGCACCACACAGGAAATTCTGAAAATTATTTAGTTGATAATACTGCTTTTAAGCAAATTGTCAGGAACGCTTTGAAAGATGAAATGTTTGTTGAAAAAGACTATTCAGTTAATTCTGATTTAGGAGTCAGTTTAAGATTAAGAAATTTAAAACCAAACTCAAGTCCTATGTATCTGAGTTATTTGAATGATACCGGGGTTCCTATAAGTTTGCCAGTAGTAATGGCACACGGGTTGTTTAGCAATCTATCCAGCTGGCAAGAACTCGGTTCGGAAATTTCTAATTCTGGTCGGGACGCATGGTTAATAGAAATAACTGGAGGTCCAGGACAAGATTGTTCAAACTGTCCAGATTATACATTTGATGATCTAATATCAGACTACTTCCCATCATTGTTGAATAAAGTTATTTCTGAAACTAGTGCAGAAAAAATACAATATGTTGGATTTAGCAACGGATGCAGAACAGCACTCAGCTCGTTAGAAAATAATTATTTTGATTCTGACAAAATAGAAACATTTATCGGAGTAGGTTGTCCAGGAGCGTTTGAAGGGGAAAGTGTAACTAAAACCATCTTAAAACTTAAAGGGAAACCCTCAGAAAATATAAACACAAATCATGTTTCATTAAAAAAGATAATACAAACCGGAGTCTTAAACAAGAACTATTTTTCTAGCGAAATAGAAGGTAAAATTTCCTCAAATCTGCTTAAATTTTATGAAGATTTAATCATCAATGAAAACGATTCTCAGCCAGGAAATTTTAACCTAACTCGGTTTCTTATTTTTCAAGGTAATGCTTTGATAAGTAGTGATGGAGTTGTAACCGTTGAAGATGAAAGTCAAATATATCAGAATATAAATCTCAATGGAAGTTTGAAAAAGCATTTCAACATATTGTCCACACACCTTGGAATGGAAAACAAGGAAAGGACAAAGAGTATAATACAGAAAGAATTAAATAAAGAAAAATTGAGTTTTTTTGAAGAGAACATAAACTTAATAAACAAAAGTGGAGATTAAAAAAAATTTGAGATTTGTAATTCTTTGTGGTTTTCTGTTAAGTGTAACTATGAGTTTGATTGGAGGTTTTACTTTTCATAATTGTACTGAGGAATTGGGTTGTCTAATCTTTGTTTTGATTCCTCTTTTTCCAGGAATTTTACTAAACGCTGAAGGGTATTTAATTATTTTTACCAGTTTTATTTTCTGGTTTGTTATAGGTTCTCTTATCGGTCTTCTAATCTCTAAATTCAAGAAGTAGTTAGTGGTATTTTCCTTGGTTAGTCCAGTGTTGTTCTTGTGGTGCTATTGTTCCTTTTTTTGCGGAATAAGATGGACTCATTGTATTCCAACCTACTCGATTGTCTTGTAGGAGCATGGAATGATACTTCTGAGTGGTTGAGGTTTCTTCATATTTTGCATCTACTTCTTTTTGTGGAGTGTCTTTGAACCCTAATTCTTGCCTTCGCATCTCTCCAAGAATTATGCTCATTACTTCAGAATTGCTTAATCTTATTCCACTGCCGAAATCTTTTTTCATTTTTTTTTAAGTTGATAGAATGAATTAATCTCTAATGCACTGCTTTGTTTTTTGAGAAAACATCACCGAAATTTGAAACCATATAAGTTTCTCCAGCACAAGTAGCCATGATATCTCGTTCAAGTAAGGCATCATAAAAACTGGACATACTCTTAGGTTTTCTTGCTCCTAAAATATTCAATTTTGTTTTTCTTTCAAGATCTTCATGCTCCAGAGTTTCTCCATTTAATTCCATTGCTACTTCTACTAATCTCTCACCATAATATCTTGAAGACTCAAGTGATTTAGATTTTCTTAAGTCTGAAGGTAAACTTGCTTCCACAGAAAGTGCTTGATAACATTCATGTAATTTTTCTAACATTTCTTTGCGTTCATTTGAATTTGCAAAGGTTTCTAATAAATCGTTCTTTAAATTTTGAGCTGCTTGCTGAAATAAATAAATAGAGTCTATACCATTTCCTTCTTGCTTTGATTCTCTGGCCCTATCGTAAAAAGCAGTTCCAGGAGAATCCGCTGATTGAAGACCTACTATTGGTATATGTCTCACCATGAGGCATATTAGAGTATTAGTACTATTTAAATCTTTCTATTTTTTAACCACTTTAAAGTAGTATAAATTATAGAGATTTGTTTTATTGGGAGTTTGGGCTGAATTCTAAGTTCTCTTACTAGTTTGTTAGTTTCTAAAATTAAGAACTAATTCTCCTATTACCCATATTTCGTTATCTTTAATGTAAAACCCTATCTGTGTTTATTGGTGGAGTGGGTGGATGAAGTTGTAATTCTTGGTAAGTCTTTGTTGCAAGCAAGGTTAAGTTTGCCATATTCCAAACAGTGTTCCCACTCACCTGACTTTTTGATGATTCCAGTTCCATATCTTCTCTCATCGATTCTAAGATGTCATTAACTCCAATCGGGTACTGGTTATCCCCATAACCCTCCTTACCCTCAGGGAACCAAACAGTAAACAACGGATGAGAACCCTTATTTTGATAAGTGCTAATTATAACTCCATTGTCCAAAACAGTAACTAAACTCATAGAATGTGAAAAATCAACCATGTCATCTTGTGAAGTTCGTAATGGTTCATGAGCCATGTCTCGAGTATAACCCAAAACCAGAGCATCCAGTTCTTTCCCATCACAAGTTACCATATCAAATGGGACTCTCCCGTAAAAAAAAGAATCTTCCCGATAAACTTCTCCAGAAGGAAGTACCCTATTGTGAGTGGCTAACTTAGGATCTTTTATTTCTAATCCAGACAAATGGCTCATAGACAATTTAAAATTATTCCGTTTTAATGCATAATGCTCCTGAAAATTTCTTATGAGATGAATCTGCGGAAAGAATACCGAATCAAAAGGCAACTTTAGCCTACCCTCTAACCTTGTTGAAGTTTCCAGATTTCTCTCCAAGTATGCAGTGTAAATTTCCATGTTGTTAAAATATCAGAACTCTTTTTGTTTTAGTAACAATCTTTTATTTAAAAATTTAATCTAAACGAATGAAGATAGTGTTTTCTCGTCTTCAAAACACAAATATTTATAAATAAGCTGATGTGTGTCGTCTAAAACAATTAAAAGGTGATATCTAAATGGGAAAAGTAGTAGCAAAAACTGGAATAAAGAGAGAAAGTGGGTACCTATATTTCTTGGACAAGAACGGGAATGTAGCTAAAGTACAAATGAAAAGAGCTGGAAAAAAGACCAGCAAAAAGCAAACAGTAGTGGACAAATGCGGAATCGTAAGAAAATCCGGATATCTATACTATGTGGATAAGAAAGGAGATGTTTGCGAAGCAAAAATGCAGAGAGGCGGAAAGAAAAAGAAAAAAGCCCCTGCTAAAAAGAAAAAAGCTGCATCATCAGCAAAGAAGAAAAAGAAATAATTTCTTAATTCTTTTTTTATTTTTTTTTATTTCTATACAATCCAATCACTACTCGATCTGGGTTGGTAATACTTTTATAACCTCTCCAATTAACTCATAAAAAAATCTTCAGGGAGGCGTTTTTTTATAGTAGATCCAAAAAAGGAAATAATAGAAGAGATAGGGAAGATAATCAGAATAATGCCTAAAACTAATTCTAAAAAGAAAAAAAGTTTAGATACAGAAGTAAAACAAATGGAACCCCTAGAGGTTGAAGAAGATCTACCGATTAACACTCAAACAGTTGTAGCAGAACAGCAAGAACCCTCAATGAAAAATTATTCTTTACCTCAAGAAGCCATTTTTGAAACGGCGAAATACGAAACACAAAAGAAAAATTACAAAAAGTACTCAAAACCAGAACAGGCAGTAAGAACAACATACCAAAACCCAGTAAAAAAAATAAGACTGAACTTTTTAGACTTCTTCAGAATGGGGCCAGTGGAAGGGACAAAACAAAGAGAAGACTACGAGAAGCTTGTATGAACCATTTCTAAAAAAAATACCTCCTCCCAAGTATTTCCTGCTGGGAAGGGAAACACTTCTGGGACGATTGATAAACTGGATTTAGATAGAATTGTAGAGCAATTAGAATTAGCAGAAAACTTAGGTGCAAGAACCGAACACTCAAGAAAAAGATATCAAATATGCTTGGAAAATCAAGTTAAGTGTGCTAACAATCACATAATATAATTAGTATTATCTCTATCAATACCATGCAAGAATTCTATGTTAATATCTTCAGGAGCTTCAAAACCCTCCCCTAGAGTAAGATTAGGCAGGAACTTTCCCATGTCCAAAGCCATTTGCGTTGCTAAGTGATTTTGACCAAGATACTCCTTAGTTATTTCATAAGCCAATAATCTAACTTCCTCCTCCTCAAACAATCCAAGAGAATGAAGATACTCATGAAGAATTATATGAAAAACATAAGAATTATGCAAACTAGGCTTGTTCTCTTTTATATTATCCAGAGGTCGCTTGTTTATAATAATAGCATTAGCATCCAAAGAATAAAAAGCACCAAGAAAGGCATGACCATGAACTCCCAAATCCGACAAACCAACTAAAAGTCCTGCTTGATCCTTACCAAGATAATTTTTAGCAATCTTCTTCACAATATGGAAAATATCTGCAAAGTTTTTTGCTTTCTCCAAAGAGTTTTTGTAAGGCATACTCACTAAATGGTTAGCCAAGATATATAAATATTACCTTTATCAATATTGTATTTCAAAATCCTTGAATTTGTTTTTAGAAGTTTCAAATTTTATGTCTAATTTATCGACTCTTGACATTTCTGGACCATTCTTACAGAAATCAACTAATTTATTTAATTTGTTTTCAGAACCTTCAGCAATAATTTCCACCGTGCCATCTTCTAAATTCTTTGCATAGCCAACTAAGTTTAAACTTTTAGCTTCTTTGATAGTGCTTGCACGAAAAAACACCCCTTGCACTAGACCGTGGACAATTAAATGAATGCGTTTCATGAAAATAAAGAAAGAATAATGTTTTAATAAATTAACTGAAAATTTTATATATTATCTCTCTTGTTCTTTTCTCATGATAATAACTTTAAGCCCTGCAAAAACATTAAACTATCAAACTAAGGTTCCTTTCGACAATTTTTCGATTCCGGAATTCTTGAAAGATTCCAAGGAACTAATTGACATACTAAAGAAAAAAAATGAGAAAGATATATCTAACCTGATGAATGTTAGTAGCTCAATAGCAAAATTAAATTATGAACGTTATCAAAAATGGCAGATTCATTTTACCAAGAATAATGCAAGACAAGCAATCTTCACATTTAACGGTGCAGTCTATAAAGGACTTAACTTCTCCGAGTACAACAAACAGGATTTTGAAAGGATGCAAAAGAATATAAGAATATTATCTGGATTATATGGGATATTAAAACCGTTAGATCTTATGCAGCCTTACCGGTTAGAAATGGGAACAAAACTTGAAAATAAAAAAGGAAAAAACTTGTATGAATTCTGGAAAGAAACAATAACCAAAAAAATTAATGAAGAGTGTGATGATATCTTGATAAATTTAGCATCAAAAGAATACTCAGATACAATAGACACTAAAAAATTGAAGTGCGAAGTAATAGATATAGTGTTCAAAGATTATAAGAATGGAAAATACAGAATAATTGGAGTTAATGCCAAAAGAGCTAGAGGCTTATTTGCAAATTTTATCATAAAAAATAATATTAAGGATGTGAAAGACCTCACTAAATTCAAAGAAATGAACTATAAATACGATAAAAATTCATCAACTAACTCTGAACTGATATTCTTAAGAACATAGCACTGGACATCTCCCTATTGCACTGGACATCCTCGCGTGGGCTATATAAATGAGGTAATCAATCCTATCCTTAACACCCCAAATACCTTTTAATAGGCGGGCAGGGAAGAAGTCTCTGCAAAAGTTTCCCTGCCTAACCCTTTTTTTAGGTATCTAGGACATCAGAGGTGATGAAAAATGGATTTAAGCAATGAAACAATAAAAAACCTATTTTACAAACAGATTAAAGACCTTACCTTAAAGAAACAAGAAAGCTTTGACCTTCAGTTTTCTGGAAGGCTTGTGGAGAGACAATAAAATGGAAGAAATGAAAGCTGAGGAATTTGAATTTTTTGAAGAAAAAAAATCAGAAGATGACAGCATCTACTCTCATGAAATAATGGAAGAAATGCTGGACAATGATGAACTTTCTGCTAGTGAAGAGGGTTTCATGCTAGGCTATTTGGAGGCGTAAAAATGTTTTGGTTCAAGAAAAAAGATTTTTTGGAATGGGATGAGTACAAGAGGAAGATTGACGCTCTGGATGAGTTTTGGTGGAGACAAAGCGTTAGAGAACAAAGCGTTAGGAATCTTTAAGGATAAGAATTAAATACTGTTTTCTTTTACTTTTTTTATATGGGGATCTTAAGCAAGGAAGAATTTCTTAATGATAAAGAATTAAGAAGAAAAATACTGGAAGAAAATACGGTTTTTATCTACCCTACTGACACCATATATGGTATTGGGTGTAATGCAGAAAACGAAGAAGCTGTTAGCAGAATAAGAAAAATAAAAGAACGAAAAGATAATCCTTTTTCGGTCATAGCACCTTCTAAAGAATGGATTTTAGAAAATTGTGAAATTTCTGATGAAAAAGCTTTAGATAAGCTTCCAGGACCTTATACCCTTATTGTAAAGAAAAAAAGAAAAAGTGTTGCGGAAAGTGTTACTATCAACAAAAAAACATTAGGAGTGAGAATTCCTGATAACTGGTTCTCAAAATTTGTTTCTGAAATAAAAGTTCCGATAATATCTACTTCTGCCAACAAAAGCATGAAAGATTTCATGACCTCTCTTGAGGACTTAGATGAAGATATAAAAAATGAGGTAGACTTCATCATCTACGAAGGAGAAAAGAAAGCAAGACCGAGCAAGATAATAGATTTAACATCTGGAAATGTAATCGAAAGATAATTTTTTAAAAACAGTTCTCATTCTTGATTATAATGGAAAGGAAAAAAGAAGATAAAGTAAAAAAACTGAAGATTCTTGCAGCAGGAGACATTCATGGAGACACTGGACTAGCAGAAAAACTTGCTGAAAGAGCAGAGAAAGAGCATTGTGATCTGGTCATATTATGCGGAGACCTTACCATGATGGAACAATCAACAGACAACCTAGTTGGGCCTTTTGTCAAGAGAAATGAGAAAGTTTTGTTAATCCCTGGAAATCATGAGACTGTTGCTACTGCAGACTTCCTAGCTGATTTGTATGGAGTGAAGAATTTGCACGGCTACTCAGTAAAGTACCATGATGTGGGATTGTTTGGATGTGGTGGAGCAAACATAGGACTTCATCAACTGGATGAAAAAGAAATCTATGGACTTCTAAAGAAAGGTTTTGACAAAGTAAAATATCTGGAAAAAAGAATTATGGTCACGCATGTGCATCCTCAAGATTCAAAGATAGAAAAATTCACGAAGTTCTTTCCAGGAAGTTCTGGTGTCAAGAAAGCAATAGACACATTTAAACCGGATCTGCTATTATGTAGCCATGTCCATGAAGCTGAAGGAATAGAAGAAAAAATAGGAAAAACAAAAGTCATAAATGTTGGGAAATTAGGAAAAATAATAGAACTTTAATCGTGATATTCTTCCAAATCTTGCAAATCTAAATCAACTTGCTTACTATCTTCTTGTTTGATCACACTCTCTGCTGAATCATCTTCCTCTTCTTTCGAAGATTCTATAACATTCTGTTCCGGGGTATTGAACATGCTAAAAACATTTGAAGGTTGTGG
>JADHVG010000065.1 GCA_016784105.1 Candidatus Woesearchaeota archaeon | reverse complement strand
CCTTAAGAATCAAAACTGGTGGGGGTTGTAATAAGCTAGTCACTTACCTCCCACATCTCAACATAGGCATGAGGTCTATAAACAATATCCTCAACAAACACGACCTATGTCGAGAGACTAAAAACAAAAGGAAACAAAAGAAGTGGATTAGATGGCAACGTAAACACCCAAATAGCCTTTGGCAAATAGACCACACAGATGAGCAAGAACTTTTTGATTGCTGTACTTTGTCAGTGCTGGATGATTGCTCACGTTATAGTCTAGCTTTAGTGAAACTAAATCGTGTTACGACTAATAATGTAACACACATCCCTTCAAGTTAAGTTTCTTGATTATTTCGGATATCTTATCAGAATCTAAGTTCTGTGCGTCAATTAGCTGCGTTACGATTTCTTTCATTTTAATTTCTTAACTGATTATGTCTTATGATAATCAACTTTTCTTCTGTGGACTTGGCCAGAAAAGTAGGATCCTTTTCTGCAATCAGTTGTACCATAGATGCAATGTCTGAAATTTCTACTTCAGAAACTGGTTTTTTAGATTCAAAGATCTTAAGATAATCATCATATGATCCTCCAAGAAAAGATAAGTTATTAGCATATTTGTCCAGAGGCACTCCTCTTTCAGATACTCCGACCCTTCTGTCTTTTGGGATGTAATCTGTAGGCAAGAACCAACCTTGATTATCTCTGCGAAACAAAAAGAAATATCCTTCTTTGGTTATTCTCAGTATTGGTTTTATGTCTTTTTCAAATTCTATAAATGGCATTGCTAGGAAGTCTTTCACGTTTCCCGTTGTAAATAGCAGCAATGTCTTTTCTGGGTTTTTTACTTCATCAATTTCTTCAGAAAAGAAGCCATACCAGTTACCCACAGACCTTTCCCCAGAATAGTCTTTTGAAGCCCAAATTTTTATTGTGTAGTCTCCAGATGTGATTTCCTTCCTATTCGAGATTCTAGAATTTGGGATTACTTTTGTAATCCCTTCCATTACCTGCTTTTTGATTTTTGTTGTTTCTTCTCTTCCCATTTTTCCCCACAATCTTAACAATTTTTAACAATAAAGGTAACAATCTAGTTACAATAAGGTAGGAAGAGGTAGCAATATTTAAACCTTTCTATAAACAATAAGAAAAAAGCGAAAAGTTTATATAGAAATACATACATATCTATATGAAAAGGTGTATGAAAATGTATGAAAATAAGTACAAGAACCAGATTGATACAAATCTAGAGAATTTGGATGGTTTTTTGCAGTTGCTAGCAGATTTAGACCAAGAACTGGAACTTTATGCAATTGGTGGAACCGCAATGATTATCAAAAATATCAAGGAAGCAACAAAGGACATAGATTTCTTGACCACGGAAAAACAAGAGAAAATTAGAGGACTTTTTACATTGGCGGGATTGAGAGAAAAGGACGGTTCAAAACTGTGCAATATTTGGTATTTAGAGGATATCCGGATTGATATGTTCTATGATGAACACATCATAGGATTTACACTCCCAGAGGATTGGAGAGAAAAATCAGAGCATATACGAGACGTTGGAAAAGTAAAATTATTCATTTTGAATTGGGAAGATATCATTATAACAAAAATTGCACGTAATGAGTCAAGAGACATAGAAGACGCAAAAGAGATTATCAAAGCAGAGAAAATCAATTTTGAAAAATTGAAAGATAGATACTACAAATATGCCGAAGAATCTTTAATATCAGACTACGATTTGAAATTTAAAATCTTAGAGCAATCATACAAAAAATGATATCCGCAAAATTAATCAAGGATCTTGAGAAAATCGGATTTGAATTGGATTTTCCGAGTTATAGCTCTAATGATGATAGGATATTTGAGATTTTGAAGACAAACAATCAAAGACTTTTTTTAGCTATCCCATTACTATTAAGAAAAGATTTTGACTATGAAATGATAATCAACAGACTGAGTTCTTCGAGCAAGGCAGATTACCTTCAATTAAAAAAGGAATTTGATAAAATTATCACCATAACAAATAAAATTTTAATTTTAGGGAATATGGATAACAGCAACACACAATCTTTGATTTATAGAAACTCGATAAGAGAAGAGATTAGAGATGAAGAGTTCAATTATTACTACAACTATTTTAAAGAATTCTCCAAAAAATCAAGGGATATTGAAGACAAAAAGCTTGGTGAAAATATTAAAATCAGGAGTAAACTAAATATTAACAGATCTCTCTCTGAAATATTTTCTCCAGCCAAAATTAGAATAATGGGAAAAATATTTTCTCATGATAAGCTTACAAATACAGAACTAAAGTATTATTACAAATCAATAAAACCCCTCATTCACGCCATATTGAATGAGAGAATGAATCAATATCTCAGAATTATTGATTCTTCTAAAAAGTATTACTAAAAACTGCGTACCACTCAAATATTGCAGTGACAAAAAAATGACGGGCTTCGCCCTTTCGTGTAACAAACATTAAACGGGTCGCTACGCTCCCCTAACATTTTCCTTCGGAAAATGTCTCGTCTGTCGGGATGCCTACCAGACGAGCTGAAGTCGTTTAATGCAATACGTTATGCGCACTTTTCTTTTTAGAATTATGGTGGACCTGTCGAGATTTGAATTCTCGAGTTTAAGCATTTTGCTTAGAACTTCTCGAAGTCTCTCCCATATTGGTTGTTATAGCCAAGGGAGCGCGATGCCGGATTACGCCACAGGCCCATAAGATTGGTGTAAAAGAATCAGTTTAAAAATTTATCTGAGAACATTTCGCATTAATTCTTTGAATTTTGTATATTGTTTGTAAACTAAAGGTTGCATGTGGTAACAAAAGATAACGGTGTTAATGTAAAAAGTTATTTTTAAATATTCTTAGAAAATATTTTACAAATTGAACTATTTATTGCTTTGCTGCTAGCTTAATATCTGACTCATGTATAGTTTTCCGACCGGAATGTTTTGATATTTCAGCAGCTTTGGTTGCTATCTTCTCGGTTATCTCAGTAAGTATTTCTGTAAATGCATCTATTGCGTCTTGTGACACTCTTTTTGCTCCTGAGTTAATTAGAATTCTGCCGACTGGCGCTTTCGGTATTGTTGATATTTTTCTTGCCATTAAAAATCTCCCCAGATTTAATTAAAACACCCTTTAGTCAAAGTGTTATTATTTTCTCAGAAGAACTGATTTAAATAGTTTTCTATTTAGTAAAATTACCAAAATTTATATACTTCTCAAACAAAAAATAATCATGAACTCTCAGGATAAAATATTCAAAGTCATTTTTGATAGTGATGAGGTTACTTGGCAGAGAATTCTTTATGAGCTTGTTAAAAGTGAGGAGATGGATCCTTGGGATATTGATATTAGTACTTTAACTCAAAGATATATCAAATTGATCAAGGAAATGAAGGAGACAGATTTCCGAGTTTCTGGAAAAGTATTACTAGCAGCTGCTATCTTATTAAAAATTAAATCTACTAGGTTGTTAAACGAGGATCTCTCTGATTTTGATAGATTGTTAATTGAACCAACAGAAAATCTTCCTGATGAATTAGATTTGGAAGATTATGAACCTAAAAGAGGTGAGCATGAGAGAGTTCCTTTAATTCCTAAGACTCCTCAGCCTAGAAAGAGGAAGGTTTCTATTTATGATTTGGTGGCATCTTTAGAGCAGGCTTTGGAAGTAAAGAAGAGGCGTGTATTAAACTCTATTCCTCCTATGCATATGGAAGCTCCAAAAAAGACAAGAGACGTTACCGAAGTTATTAGGGAGGTTTACGGAAAGATAAGGTCTTTGTTATACAAAAGCGATAAAAAAACATCTTTTTCTCAGATAGTGCCTTCTGATAGTAGGGAAGATAAGGTATACACTTTCATTCCTTTATTGCACCTTAACAATCAGCAAAAGATTAGCATTGAACAGGAAGAGGCTTTTGGAGATATTGATATTTATTTGCGTTCTAAAAAAGATGTTGATAAGGAATTGCAACAAGAAGCATAAACCAAAACTTTTTAAAGCAAAACTCGTTCTATTTATTTATAAAATATGAAAGAACAAATAAAGATTATATCTGGTACTGCTAACAGATCTTTGGCTAATAGTATTTCTAAGTACTTGAAGATTAAACTCACCCCTACTGATATTCATAGGTTCAACGATGGAGAAATTTATGCTAGGATCCAGGATAGTGTGAGGGGTTGTGATATTTTTGTTATTCAGCCTACTTCTCCTGATGTTAATGCTAATTTGATGGAACTTTTGATAATTGTGGATGCTCTAAAGCGTTCTTCTCCTGCTAGGATAACAGCAGTCATACCTTATTTTGGGTATAGCAGGCAAGATAGGAAAGCTAGATCTCGTGAACCTATAAGTGCAAAATTAGTGGCTAAAATGCTGGAAACGGCTGGTGTTGATATTGTTATGGCTTTTGATTTTCATGTTCCTCAGGTTCAGGGTTTCTTTGATATTCCTTCTGATAACTTGGATCTTATACCTTTGTACGCGGAGTACATCCTAAAAAAGAAATTAAAGAACTTGGTTTTTGTGTCTCCAGATGTTGGAGGGGTTGCAAGAACTAGATCTATAGCAAATGTGATGCATGCTCCTATTGCGATAGTTGACAAAAGAAGGTCTAGTCATGGTATTGCTAAAGTAGAAAACATTATTGGGGATGTTAATAACAAAACCGCTATTCTTGTTGATGATATGATTGATACTGCAGGTACGATAACGGAAGCTGCTGCTTTATTGAAAAGTAAAGGTGCTAAGGACATTTATGTTATGGCCACACATCCCGTTCTTTCAGGACCGGCCATCAAAAGACTAAAAAATTCTGTTATTAAAGAAATTATCACAACTGATACTATTGAGATTCCAAAAGAGAAAAAGATAAGCAAGATAAAAGTTATCTCCATAGCTTCCCTACTAGCTGAAACCATTAAGAGACAGCATGAAGGAACTTCTATGGGTGTTGTTTACGATAAATTGTATAAAAAATTAAAGTTTTAAGATGTCTGAAGAAAAATTACAAAGCATGTACATGGAATATCAGATGATTTCCAATAGTATTAAGCAGCTTGAGCAACAAAATGTTTCTTTAGATAATCAGCTGATGGAACTTGCTCATACCAGTCAAGGTCTGGATGACATGAAGCATGTTAAGAAAGGTAACGAGATTTTGGTTCCGGTCAGTCCAGGGATTTATGCAAAAGCGGAACTCAAAGAAGAGGATAAGTTCATTGTGAATGTTGGAGCAGAAATTGCAGTGCATAAAAACATTGAAGATACCAAAAAAATTATCGATACTCAAATAGGGGAAATTGGAAATCTGAAAGAAAAAATCAGCATGGAGCTTCAAAAGAACGCTGAGAAGGCATCTTCCATGGAAACTGAAATGAATCGAATGGCTTCTGCATTAAAAAAATAACTGTTTAAAATGTTTAAATTTCTTAAAGATAAGTTAAAAGGCGCGGTATCTAAGTTCTCTAAGAAGGTTGAGGAAGCTAGTGATGAGTCTGTTGAAGAAACAAAAGAAGATATTCCTCAAGAACCAGCAGTTGAAGAAAAAGAAGTTGTTGAAGAACCGACAGCTGAGACAAAAACTGAAAAAGAATCAGAAGAGGCTATAGAAAAAAAACTAGTTTCTGATGAACTTGAAGATGTTGAAAAACCTGGAGAGATTATAGAAGAACCGAAGGATGAAGAAGTAGACGAACTTCTTAAGGACGCAGAGAAAGAAAGTTCTCAGGTAGAAATCAGAGATATTCCGGAAGAAAAAGAAGATGTTTCTGTTAATGAACTTTTGGAAGATGCTGCTGAAGAATCTAAAGAGGTAGAAGAAAAAGAAGAAGTTGTTTCTGAATTAGAAGAAGATAAGATTGAGATTGAAAAGCCTGAAGAAACAAAGGAAGAAGTTATAGAACCTGTTAAAGAAGAGATAGACAAAGAATCACTTTCTGAGGAACTTAAAGAAGAGATAAAGAAGGAAGAAGAAAAGGAAGTAATTGAAGAACCTGAGGAAGTTGTTGAGGAAGAAAAGAAAGGTTTTTTCAGTAAATTAACTCAAAAAATAACCACAACTAAGATCAATGAAACTAAGTTTGAGACTTTGTTTGAAGATTTAGAGATGGCAATGCTAGAAAACAATGTTGCTTTTGAAGTTATAGAAAAAATAAAGTATGATCTTAAGGGAGTTATTGTTGACACGCCCATCAAAAGAAATAAGATTGAAGATACAATAAAGGATTCTTTAAAAAACTCTATTGAAAGCTTGTTTGATGTCGAAAAAATAGACTTATTGGAAAAGATAAGAAACAAAGAGGAAAAACCTTTCATAATCTCTTTTATTGGTATCAATGGTTCTGGTAAG
>JADHVG010000012.1 GCA_016784105.1 Candidatus Woesearchaeota archaeon | reverse complement strand
GATCTAAGCATCTCAGAAACAGAAGGTTTGGATACATTAAGATAAGATGCAACCTGAACAGACCTGACATCATCGTGCTCTTCCATCAAGTGGTATACTGCTCTCAGATAATCTTCCTTGCTCGTACTATCCATACAAAAGTTAGGTTAACCTAACTTATATATAAGGCTTTGCTTTTAGTAAAAAGATAAATTAATAAACCAGTTCTTACCTAATTTTTTCATGGAACCAAAAATAAGAATTACAAGAGAAATAAACGAAGGTAAATGTGTTGTTTTGCCTTTTTTTCAAGATAAATTAAAGCTTGACAAAAATACAAGCAAGATTGACAATTCTATAGGGAGAAATATTTCTAAAGAAATCAAAAACAAGGATTTCAAAGGGGAAAATGGAGAAATTAGGAGTATATATACCGGGAAAAATCCGAAATATGTAATGCTTCTAGGATTAGGTGAAGAAAAGAAGTTTGAAGCAAAAAAACTGATGAAAACAATATCAGACGCTTCAAGAAAAATAAGAAGTATGGGAATTGAAAGCTTTTCTTTGTACCTTGAAAGCATCAAAAACAAAAAAGTTGGTTTTGAAGAAGTTTTAGAAAAAACAGTTCTTTCATTTAACCTGGGATTGTATCAATATCTGGATTACAAAACCAAGGACCTAGATAAAGTGAAAAAAATAAAAGATATTTCTATTATTGTAGATAAAAATGATGTTTCTAAAGCCAAGAACATATTATCTGACGCAAATGTATTATCTCAAGCAGTCAATAGTACAAGAAACCTCATAAATACCCCTCCCAATGTTGCGGTTCCGGAGTACATGGCAAAATACGCAAAAAATATTTGCAAAGGAACGAAAATAAAATGCAGTATCCTAGATGAGGAAGCACTCTCAAAATTAGGGATGAACTGCTACATAGCTGTGGGACAAGCTTCCGTTAACAAGCCAAAGATGGTAGTCATGGAATACCAAGGTGGAAAAGGAAAACCTATAGTTCTTGTTGGAAAAGGAATAACTTATGATACTGGGGGAATAAACACTAAACCTGCTACTTATATGACCACTATGAAGATGGATAAATCCGGAGCATGTAATGTGCTCAGTATAGTTGAAGCATGTGCAAAATTAAAATTAAAGGTCAATGTAATTGGTATTGGGGCTTTCGCTGAAAATGCAGTTGCAGGAAATGCGTACAAACCAGACGATGTCATCAAATCCTATTCTGGAATAACAGTTGAAGTTCTACATTCGGATGCAGAAGGTAGGATGGTGTTAGCAGATGCTTTAGCTTATGCGTTAAAATATAAGCCAAAATATGTCATTGATATGGCAACCTTAACAGGAGCTGCTATCGTAGCAACAGGTTATCTTGTATCCCCTATAATGGGAACTGACCAAGGATTAATAAATAAATTGATAGAGTCCGGAGAAAACTCTTTGGATAGGTTATGGCAACTACCTATCTGGGAAGAACATGATGAAATATTAAAAAGTGATATTGCCGATGTAAAACACCTAACTCCAGAAATGGATGCAGGAACAATAGTAGCAGGAGTTTTTTTGAAACAGTTTGTTAAAGACAGTAAGTGGGCACATTTAGACATTGCTGCTACTGCCTTCAACAAATCCGACAAAGGACATAGAATAAAAGGCGGAACGGGATTTGGAGTTTTATTGATGCTTGATTTCTTGAAAAATCAACAATAAGATAATTCTAATAAAAAACATTAAAAAGCGCTATTTTTTCCAAATTTTAAAAATGGTAGAAGAATATACATTAAAAATAAAGGAAATAGTAAATGAAACCAAAAACGTGAAAACGTTTAAGTTTGACACTTCTTCAGAAAAAATAGACTTCAAACCAGGACAATTCTTCATGTTTCGATTTAAGGAAGATGAAAAGCTAAAAAGAGCATATTCAATAGCATCTTCCCCCACACAAAAAAGTTTGGACATAACTTTAAACCTTGTAGGAGTGTTCACAAAAAAACTTTTTGAAGCAAAGGTAGGAGATGAAGTAATAGCTCAAGGACCTTTTGGTAAATTTTTCTTTGATGAAAGCATGAAACAAAATCTACTATTAGTTGGAGGCGGAACAGGAATAACTCCATTAATGAGTATAGCAAAATACTGGCAAGATAAAAATCTAAATAATAAACTAAATTTACTGTATAGCGTAAAAACACCTAAAGACATAATCTACGAAGATAAAATTAGAGAACTAAACAAAGATAATTTTGATTTTGATAGCATAATAACCATAACCAGACCCGAAGAAGGAGATGAATGGCAAGGAAGATCAGGAAGAATAGACAAAGAACTGTTAGAACAAAACATCAAAAATATCAAAGATGATTTATTCTTCATATGCGGCTCAAATGAATTCTCAAGAAGCATAATTTCCATGTTAGAGGAACTCGGAGCTTCAAAAGAACAAATAAAAGCAGATATCTGGGGAGAATGAAGTTAAAAAACAAAGTTGCTTTAATAACAGGAGCAAGCTCAGGAATTGGAAAGGAAACAGCAAAACTATTTTCTAAAGAAGGAGCAAAAATTATTCTTACTGCAAGAGATTCTGATAAATTAAAACAAGTTGAAGAAGGGATAAAGGACGCAGAATCATTTTCTATGGACATAACAGACAAAAAAGAAGTTGATGATGTTGTAAAAAAAATTATCCATAAATATGGAAAGGTTGATGTCTTAGTTAACAGTGCAGGCATAGCTCGCTGGGGGCCCATCCAAGACATAACTCATGAAGACTTCGAAGAACAAGTAAAAATAAACTTGATTGGTAGCTTTAATTGTATCAAGGCAGTTGTTTCTTCTATGATTGCCAATAAATCAGGAAGCATCGTAAATGTGATAACAAGCACCGTCAAAAACACGAAAGCAAATAGGGTTGCGTACGCAGCATCAAAATACGGTCAAGCAGGATTAAGTAATGCTGTGCATGAAGACCTCAAAGAAAAAGGAATTTCAGTTGTTGCTGTTTATCCAGGAAAGACCGATACACCCATACATGACCCTTACTTGGACAAAAATGATACTTCCAGAGAGAGTATGTTGAAAGTAAGTGATGTAGCAGAAAAAATATTAGAAGCAGCTTTGTTAAAGGTAGAAGACGATGTTAAAGAAATTTCTATAAATCCTAGATAGTTAATCGTTGAGGGAACTGTTTCTTTAATTCTTCCATACAATGCTCTGCCAACGTTTTAAGGTTAATAATATCTTCCTCGTTATATTCTATCAATAAATTAAGGTAATGGTCATCTCCAGTAGACTTATACATCTTCCACAAAGTTAAAGCGTCTCCACCGCTAAGATCTCCGACAATATCCCTCCTTTTGATTCCAATCTCTTTTTCTATACTTTTTAGGCCTCCCACTAGACCTATTCTTCTAGCCGCAACCCTCAAATCTAAACTAGGAATATCAGGAATAAGATTAGGGAACTGTTTTTTAATAAAAGGAATATCAAATGTATTCCCATTAAAAGTCACAATAAGCTTGTACTTTTGCAATTCTTTCTTCAATTCTTTAGGGTCTAAATTGATACCATCAATCATCATCTTGGTATCAAACCCATCATATAATCCTACAACCGTTATCTTATTGTATCTAGGGCTTAAACCAGTGGTTTCAATGTCCAAGAAAACAGCATCCTCCTTAAAAAAATCATAAATTCGATACATCTCAGAACTCGGAAGTACTTTCTTGAAGTAAGCAGAATTCCCCTTAAACAAATGTTTTCTCGCTTCAATTATTTTTCTATCATAATAACGTTTCCTAGAACTATTCAAGCCAGCAACATCTTTTTTATTAATAAAAGAATCCCAATCATGAATTCCTTGGTTCCACAACTTCTTCTCAGAACCATGTTGAATCTTTTCAAGAAAAATAAAACTGTTTTGAATCATCAAGAATGAAAATTAAAAAATAGTTTATAAAACTTGTGGAGAGATGTCCAGTGAGAATAAACTCATTTCTCTGGGATTATTATCCAAGCAACAACATAAGCTATTATCCCAGGGAAAAACCCAGTAAAGATTACAACAGCAACCCATATTAGTCTTACTAAGGTTGGGTCTATGTCAAAATATTCTCCTATGCCTGAACAAACTCCGGCAATCATACGATTATTGCTTCTCAAAAGCTTCTTTCCTTTCTTTTTCGTTTTAACCATGTTAGACCTCCCAGCAAATATGAAATATAATAATGCTCCTATAATACAAAAAAACAATATAACAATAAACCAAAGAATTTTGTCTGCAGGTTTTAGATCTGAGACTAAACAACTTATCAAAGCCCAGATCCAAAAAATAAAGAGAAACAGAATAATAAAAAGTACAAAAACAATAATCCCTATCGGGAAAAACAATAATGAAAATACCATCTTAACTCAAATAATCCTTAAGCTTTATTTTTAAAGATTCCTCCAAATCAAGTTCATCCTCATAAGTTGTGTAAGCAAAATTCTTCTTGTTTCTTGTGTATTGGTCTAATTTCCAACGCATTAAGTCATCATCTACATGCTTTTTCTTAAAATGCTCTAGGTACAACTCATGCTTAGGTATGAAGAAAGACACATTACACTCTTTGTCTGCCCACACGATAGGAAGATTGTACTGGAACAAAAAATTATTATCGAAAAGGAAATCAGCAATTATTTTCTCTGCCTTATTCCTAACCAGATGCCCCGTTTTGGTCTTGAAGCCCTTCCGATCATCTTCCTCCACCAAGATTCTTTTTTCTCTCTTAATATTATCGAAAATTTCAATGTGTTCTTTGTTTGGAAAAGATTTGTTTAATGAAATAACATTATCAAATGAAAGCATCGCTTCCTTGACCAAGCTTATAATCATCTCAGTGTGACCCTTATAGTACCATGCTTCCGCGTTATTCTTATCAATCTCAGTTATTTTTGTGAAAGATTCAAGAGCGTGCTTAAGAAAACTTTTTCTATCATCCATCTTTCTAATTGTCTCAAGATTCTTATCTTCAGTTTTTGAAGATTCATCCAGAAACTTTCTTGCTTGTAGGAAAGATTTTCCTTTAGCCATGTATACTTCTGCACGAGCTTCTGTTTCAATGTCCACTAAAGACAATGCTTTGTCAAAATGCTCCACAGAATTAATTATGTCATTCATCCTGGAAAAGCATAATGCTATGCTATGATATGTCTTAAAATAAAATTCTGCAGGTTTGCGAAAAGCTATCTGGTCATCAGTATAAGGATAGCATTCCAAAGCTTTTTTGTATTCGATAATGGCAGGTTCATACTGCTTTAACCCTAACAGTCTATCTGCAGAAGCTTTTATGCTCTCTGCTTTATGCATTTCCTCAGTTTGTTGATAACTCTCAAGCTTCTGTTTGTCTATTATATCCTCTGCTTTCTTCCTTCTTCGATTTTCAAAAACAGACGTGATTTTCTTAATTACCATTTACAAGTAATCCTATCAACAAGGAAATATATAAAGTTAATTATTTTATTTTTATTAAACAGGGAAAAATATATAAAAAAATACTAGTTATAACTTAAAATGCCCACAAAAGAAGACATAATAGAAGTTCTGAAAAAAGTAAATGATCCGGAAATTGGAATAGATGTTTATACCCTAGAACTAATCTACGATGTTTCTCTGGAGAACGATAAAGCAAAAGTAAAGATGACCTTCACAACACCCATGTGTCCGTACGGACCTATGCTAGTGGAAGAAATCAAGGATAGCATCAAAGAAATAAAAGGCATAAACGAAGTAGAAGTAGAAGTTGTTTTTAATCCAGTGTGGGAACCGTCTGAAGAGTTAAGAGCTACACTAGGAGTCTAGAATTCTGTAAGTTTTTTAGTTTTAGTTGCATATTTAACAATGGTAGTGTTACCTTCTTTTCCACCTTGAGTTTTTTTAACGTTCACAAACTTGTTCTTCTCCAATTTATCAATCTTCCTCTGAAATGATTTATACACTAACTTACCGCCGTTCTTCTGGTAAATAGAATATAAATCTCCAATCTTACTATCCGAATTATTTTTTACGATATCCAAGATAGCTTGTTCATCCTCCGCCAACTCAGAAGATTCTTTTATTGTAAAACTATCTGCCTTTTCCAGAGCAGATTTTGCATGCTCCAAGGTTATCTTCCTTGAAGCTTTCTCCTCAGCTAAATTTCCAGCTTCCCTCATAAGATGCAAACCAGTCCTAATGTCTTGTACAGAAGCTGTTTTTTGTGCTATCAACTCAAAAGCATCGCTTCCCCACACTCCAGGATAAAAAGCATATTCCTCCCGTTGTTTTAAAATATTTTTAGTTTCAGCAGCAGTATAAGGTTTAAACTCCAGAGCTTCTGACATTAACCTTGATTTAACACGTTCATCCAAATCCGAAAACCAATCAGGATAATTAGTTATCAAAAAAATTGTTTTTCTGTAAATCTCTTCCAAAATTGTGTACAAAAAATCAAAATCCTCTAATTTGTCCACTTCATCAAAAGCAAAAACTGCTGCTTTCTTATTCAAAATTCCTTTAGCAATCTCAAAAAGTTCCTCAGTGCGTTTATTATGTGTTAGTTTATATCCTAACTGCTCACATATCTCAGTTATTATCTTAAAGGAAGTATTTTTTTGCCAACAATTAATATAAATCGGAAAAATTTCATCAGTCTCTTCTTCCAACTCATTCAAAACATGACGGATGGCAGCAGTCTTGCCAATTCCAGGAGCACCATAAATGAACAAGTTTCTTCCGTTCTTTCCAACAAGCAAAGGCTTAATACAAGTAGCTGCATGCCTTTGTTGTTGTTCACGATGAGGCAAAATCTTAGGGAGAAAACTATAGTCTAAAGCTACATCATTCTTAAACAAAGATTCATCCGCACCAAGCATGTCCTTAAACAGCGACATTAATACCACCCATAAACACAAAAATCCCAATTACCGTATATATTTGTTTTGGTTTTAGAATTACTTTTTCACACACTTATCTTTTTCACAAACTTCTCCAGATCCACATCCACAAAGAGAACATTTTTTTATGATATTTCCGGAATCACAAAAACTTCCTTGGATCAAAGTTGAACATTCGCCATAAAAAGAACCGTCAGCACACTTGTCCAGAATCTCACAAAAGCCATGATCAGAACAACTCTCTCCAGAATTACAGCCACATTCGTAACAATTGTACCTTAACTGCCCATCCACACAATACAAAGGCTTGGTGTTGGAACAAGTATCTAAAGGGATACCTCCAATACATCCCTCATTTCTTTTTTCTATTTCTGTTACCGCCGCTCCAGTTATTTGTGGTTTTGCGTTAAACAAAGCAAGGATAGAAATAACCATAAGTAAAGACAACAAGATTCCGTAAAAGTTAGCCCTTTTTTTTGCAACCATTCTAAAAATTATTTTTTGCCTATAACCTTAAGCCCATTCATGTATTTTTGTAATACTTGGGGAACATTAACCGTACCATCTTCATTCTGATTATTTTCTAAAATAGCCACCATCGCTCTTGATGTTGCTATAACAGTGTTATTCAGGGTGTGAGCAAAATACTTATCTCCACCATCCAAAATTTTTATATTAAGTCTGCGTGCTTGTGCTTCTTCCATGTTTGTAAGAGAAGTTATCTCAAAATATTCGTTTTTTCTTGGAGACCAAGCTTCTAAATCACAACTTTTAGCCTTTAGATCTGCTAAATCTCCAGAACAACATTCAAATTCCCGAATTGGAAGCTCTAATTTTTTAAACAATTCTTTTGTTAACTTTAACATCTCATCATAGAATTTATACGAATCTTTTGGCTCGCATATCACGACCATTTCCTGTTTGTTGAATTGGTGTGTACGGTACAATCCTTTTTCATCAATACCGTGACTGCCAATCTCCTTTCTAAAACATGCAGAAAACCCAGTTATTTTAATCGGAAGGTCTTCTTTTCTCAAAGTCTTACCGATAAACATTCCGATTAATGGATGTTCTGATGTTGCGATTAAATAAAGGTCTTCTCCTTCAATTTTATATGACATTGCATCTATTTCTTCATTTGAATAAACTCCCTGCAAAATTTCTTTTCTTATCATTAGTGGAGGTTCTACGTACTCATAACCATGTTCAACCATAAAATCCCTTGCGAAATTTATTAATGCCATATTTAGCAGGCCTAGTTTTCCTTTAAGAAAATAAAATCCGTTCCCAGAAGTTTTGGCAGAGATATCAAAATCAACAACCCCCAAATTTTCAGCAACTTCAACATGACTCTTAACCTCAAATTCGAACTTCTTGGGAGTTCCTATCCTTTCTTTTTCCACATTTTCTTTATCACTTTTCCCAATAGGGACCGATTCATGAATCATATTTGGAAGAATATAAAGAATTTCTAATATTTCTGACCTTAGCTTATTTTGTGTTTCTTCAATTTCCTTAATTTTGTTCGGAATAACTTTTGCCCTTTCTAGTAAATCGTTAACGTCTTTACCTTCCTTTTTGGATTGACTTATGTCGCTACTAATCTTATTTCGTTCGTGTCTTAATTTTTCAGATTCCTGCAATAATTCCCTATACTCTTTATCTTTCTCAACTATTTCATCTACTTTAGCAAGCTTTTCATCCTGGAATTTTTTCTTAATGTTTTCCTTAACTTTTTCCGAATTTTCCCTAATGAACTTTATGTCTAACATAATAACCAGAACACAAAAAGTGTATAAAAAGGTTTCTGAATAATAACTATATAGACTATTTACCCAATTTATTTATATGGTTTAAGAAAAAAAAGGACTAAATGATAGACCCAAACCAAATTTTTCTTATAAGCGGTTTCCTTTTCGCTTCTTATTCTGTTGTCGCAAATGATACCATCCAAACCCTCGGAACATTTATCGCATCAAACAGCAGGTTCAAATGGTACTATCTTTGGTTAGCAGCTTCCCTAGTTTTTGTTTTTGCACTTGGTTATGGATGGGTGGTGCATGATGGAGACATAAGCTACAACCGACTGGATGAAATTCCCTACACAGGAGAATTCAAATGGTATCATGCAGCAGGACCATTAGTGCTGGTAGGATTAACAACCTTAGGGATCCCAGTTTCTACAACCTTCCTCGTTTTATCAGTGTTTGCATCATCAGTTGTATTAGAAAAAATATTGCTGAAAAGCTTTGTCGGGTATGGGCTAGCAGCAGTAGTTGCTTATATGTTATGGGTTGTGCTCAGCAAATACATAAACGAACATCTACCAGTAAAAAAAAGTCAAGAAAAAGGGTGGATGGTTGGACAATGGATAACAACCGGATTCTTATGGTTTACATGGCTAACACATAATACTGCTAACTTCGCTGTTTTTCTTCCAAGAGACCTTCCGTTCCCACTCCTTTTAATGACCATGGGAGTTGGAGTTGCAGGATTAGGATACATCTTCAAGCACAAAGGAGGAAAAATACAAAAAATAGTCTTGAATAAATCAAACGTCAGATATGTAAGATCCGCAACAATCATAGATTTTGTTTACGCACTAATCCTATTCTACTTCAAAGAAATGAATAGTATACCGATGTCCACCACCTTCGTCTTCATAGGACTTCTAAGTGGAAGAGAACTAGCAATATACCACCAACACAAAGACAAGCACATAAAAACAGTTTTCCCAATAATAGCAAAAGACTTCTTCAAGATGATGATAGGGCTAGCTGCAAGCATAGCAATTGTTGTAGGGATTAGATTTCTTTAGAATCAACTTACTTTTTCCTAAAAATAACTCTTAACAACAAAAGAAAGACAAAAAAGCTTCCTACACCCACAATTATAAGTGACTTTGGCTCTAAACTTCCTATATTTCTTAAAAATGTATTAAACTCCAAAAAGATATTTTGTATAATGGTTACATTGACAAGCTCCACCGAAAAAGACTCTTCAACATAATATTTCCTTCCATTCCCATCTTCATATCCTGCAGAGACAGTAAAAACATTATTGCCCTTCCTTAAGTCTTTTCCAAGAATATTTATTGAAAATTTTTGATTTTTGTATAATTCTTTAATAATCCAAGTATTTTCAAAGCCATTCTGAGACAAAATTAATTCCATATTTTTTGGGTTTGAAACAGAAACCTTATCCAGCAAAAAAACTATGTCGAACTTATCATCATAAGAAACCTCTAAAGGAAATTCTACCTCGCTGATACTTACAAGAGGTTCATCCAGTATCTTAACATCAAGATACTCCCCCTTAGACACTTGAGAACTTTTTAGCTTAACAACAAGCTGTTGCTTTCCAGACTCAATATTTTCAAAAGTAAAATTAAAACCTTTTTTTTGAGAAATTCCTAAATCAAAATTGCTACAAGAATTTTTTAGACAAACATCCAAATGCTCTAAAAAAACATTCCCTATGTTCTTGATATTGCACCTAACAACACTTGTTTCATAAGAATAAAATTCTTCTTTATCTATAGTGCAACTCAAGTTTACATCTTTAGAATACTTCTTGGAATTTTGTTCTGTTTTCTGGGAGATAATATCCTTTACCTCATCCAAAGAAAATTTTATTTCGTTAACAGAAGAAATCAAATTAACAGTCTCAGAAAAGTTCCTAACAGTATTAACAGAGATAGGGAACGTATAAATAAAATTTCTGTCTAATTGAGGAGTTTTTACAATCCAAAATGCACTTTTTTTCTCCATAGGTTTTAGTAAAATATCCTGAATAACATTTCCTTCTAAACCCATTTCGGATGGTCTTGAAATCAACACCTCAGAAGAAATATAAAAATCTTCTA
This sequence comes from Candidatus Woesearchaeota archaeon, assembly GCA_016784105.1. Taxonomy (GTDB): domain Archaea; phylum Nanobdellota; class Nanobdellia; order Woesearchaeales; family GW2011-AR4; genus JADHVG01. Next base: position 20,322 of record JADHVG010000012.1, on the reverse strand, counting down.
AATTTTCTAAAACAACTTCCACAAGATTATAAGAACCAAAACCAACTTTATTTTTTAATAATTCTATTTCTAAAACTATAGGCTTTTTTACTCTTCCAGAAAATTCTTCTAACGAAGTATCTATGTCCAGCTTTTGAGTTTCAAGATTTACATTTCTTGCAAGCCACCTATACTTTACAGAAGGATCATTACTGTCCAAAGCTTCCTTTAGTTTTATATGGGTAGGATCTATGTATCCAAACTGACCATAAGTAACATCATAAGGAATCCACCCATACCCCGGAAAATAAACTTCCGCCCAACCGTGAGATCCCCAGTTTTCTGGGAAAAGCGGGCTGTTAGTGTACGCAACACCGGAAATGAACTTTGCAGGAACTCCCACAGACCTCAACATCGCAATAAACAAACTAGTTAGTTCGTCACAAACCCCCTGCCTATTTTGCAAAGCCCAAGAGGCCTTTTGAGAAACTTCTGCAGTTAGCGTGCTTAAGTTATACTCTATGTTGTTTTTTGTCCAAGATGCAAGCTTATTCACCACAACAAAAAGATCATCTTCCCCTTCCACTAATTTAGAAGCGAACTTTATTATTTCTTCATTATCAGAATCGATTATCTCCTGAGGCAACAAAAAAGAACTCAATTCTGAGGGAACATCCTTTAAGGGAAACAATATTTTTTCCTTTATCTTCACCATATTGCTATTAGTCCTTATCTTCGCACTATAACCAAAATCTATATCTCCAGAAATGTCTTCCCACAAAAAAATCAAAGTATTACCTTCAGTCTCCCCATTAGGCAGAGAATCAAAAGAAAGAATCTGTTGATTAAAACTCTCATAAGGAAAATGAGATAGGTTAATTTTAACATAATCCACATTATAATTTTCTGATTTAGGAACAATACTGGCTTTAGATAATACATCTACATTAATGATAAGGCTTTGGCTATTAAAAAACCAATCCTCCTGCTGAGCAACAGAAAACATAACATTAATCAATAACACAATAAAAATCAACAGCATTTTTTTCATGATTCTTTTGTTTTATGATCGTAATTTAATAAATATTGCTATTAAAATTTTATATTGTCCACAATAAGATTTATAAATGGAATTGTAATGCTTCTATCTTGTGCCGCGGTCGCATAGTCCGGCCATTGCGTAGGATTGCTAATCCTATGTCCTTCGGGGCACGTGAGTTCAAATCTCACCCGCGGCGTTTTACTTTTTTTCTTAAAAGAAACATTTAAAAGCCATATTTTTCAATAATAGTTTATGGCAGAACTATTTAGCTTATTCCTGATATTTCTAGCGGGAATAGGTGCAAGCTCCTTCGGAACATTGATAGGCGGAGCAGGATTATTAATAATACCCTTCCTAATCTTTCTTGGTTTACCAGTAACAAGTGCAATAGGAACTCACAAAGCAGGAGTTCTAGGATTAACAATAGCAGGATGGTACGAATTCGATAAGAAACACGAAATAAACTACAAGATAGGGTGGCACGTTGGAATAGCAGCGATGTTGGGATCCATCTTAGGGTCATTCTTTGTTTTTCAGATTAATGAATCCTTATTAGAAAAAATGGTGATTGTGTTTACTTTAGCAGTTCTTATCTTTATGGTGATAGAAAAAGATTTAGGAATCAAACACCAAAAAATAAAAAACAAAAGCTTCCTTACTGGAACAATTATCGCATTTTTCTTAGGAATATACGGAGGTTTCTACGGTGTAGGAGTCGGTACTTTCTTTTCATACCTCCTTATACTTGTTTTCGGACTAAACTTCATAGAGAGTGCAGCAACAAGAAAGATAGCAGGGTTTCTAGTTGCTCTGGTTAGTTTTGCTATTTTCGCAATGAATGATTCGGTAGTATACTCCATGGCTCTTGCCCTGTTTGCAGGGAATTTTATAGGCTCATATATTGGAGCAGCGTATGCAGACAAAATAGGCAATGTATGGATAAAAAGAGCATTCGTAGGAATTGTTTTAGCAATGACAGCAAGCTTATTACTTTGATAGTTAGTTTTATAAATCAAGCTTTTTTCTCTTATCAATAGCGGAGTAGGGCAGTCAGGAGTGCCCGGAGGGCTCATAACCCTCAGGTCGGAGGTTCAAATCCTCTCTCCGCTATTTTTCTTCTTGAAGGTTGTTTAGTGAAATTAGATAATTCCTTTTCTTTTCGGATATTCAAATACCAAGAACCATCTGAATTTTGACCAGTAATCCAAGAATTGATTTTTATGGAATCTAATAAATTCTTAGTATCTTTAAGTCCTTTTGAATTCATTGATTTTATTCTGATAATGTTTCTTTTTAAAGGAGTGTAGCCTTCATCATGACTTAATGCTTTAATCCATTCTAATTTAATCGATTTTGTGGAATTTTTAATTAAATCAGGGATTCTCCATTCCCTAGTCCCATATTTTCCATATTCAAGAAATACTTTAGCAATTCTCAAACTTTTTACCTTTAGTCTTATTTTTTCTGGATGGTAAGTCATCTTCACATTAAACAGTAATTTCATGTCTTTCCTAAAAGATTTAATTAAATCTTCATTAGTATTGAAATAAGATAGTTCTGCCCTATTGATTCGATCTTTTTCAGAAGTTTTGTAGAAATATAATCCTCCATCTCCACATAGATGAGCGTGAACTCTTGCAAATGATTTTAACAAATTTTTATCAAATTTCATTCTGACCATGATAATGAAATTTAATAAACAATTTTCATTTAAATATCTGACGCGAGAATGTCCAGTGGATCTATTAGTATCGTTTTTCAAATTCTTTTAACAACTTACCATTATCCATATTTATAGAATAAGCATGACTATCCATCCCATTAGAAACTTTCTTTTTTATGAATTCTAAAAATTCTTTTTGCTTTTTTTTATCCCAAGTCTGAAAAGAAGAAAAAGTCAAACAAAGAAAGTTTTTGTCACAATCAGGATCCAAGTTCCTAAAATCTTTTCCGTTATGCAAAGTTGGATGGCCCGGACAATAAAACTTATCATTCTTGAAAATCAAGTTTGCACAAATTCCAGATTCTTTCAGGTGTTTAGTCCTAGTCATGAACTGTGTGATTGATTTCTTATTTTCAAACTCTTTGGAACTTTTCTTTATATCATTAAGAAGCTTTTTTTTGTTGCTATAAGTATTACCACAACAGCCAAAACAACTCAAATTTAAATCCTTTAATTGACACAAAATAACCATTTTACCCCTAATTTAGTCAAATTATTTAAATTACTATTGAATCAGTTGGAAAAGTTCGGCATAACACGATTTAACAAACACAAATGTTCGTTAAATCTGTGTTATGTGAACTTTTCCTTCTTTTTTAGCACTGGACATTTGTGCGTGAGGTTTATATACCGATTTTATTTGATTTTAAACGTTTTAAATTAGTGGATAGATTTAAAATGGTCAATCAGAAAATCAATAATAAATTTGACAAGCAAATAGCAGAATGTGTGGGTCTTTGGTTAGCTGAAGGAAATAATAAATGTAATAATGAAATTACTTTCACTAATAACGAGCCTAGTTTAATCAAAATCTTCGATAAAACTCTGAGACAATTATTTGATTTAAGTAAATTTAACATTAGGCTTTACGTTTATTCTGTTGATAATAAAATTGTTAAAATCCCCCTAAAAGCAGATAAAATTAATTTTTATAGGGATAAAAGGGCTAACAAGCCATATTTTATTTGGAGATTGGCTTCTGTTGAACTACATAAGAAGTGGAAAAATGTAGTTGAGGAGTATAAGGAAAATTCGGAATGTTGGCCAGATATTTTAAGAGGGTTCTTTGCTGGAGAAGGAAGTATTAAATCCAGTTCACATAATAGTAGGACTATACGAGTATCTCAAAAAAGGTCATTATTTTTAGAAAAAGTTTTCAAGAATTTAGATGTAAAATTTTCATATAGAGAAGAAGGAAGGTCTTATGAAATCTACTCTAAGCAGAATTGGGATAAATTAGCCAAAATCAAGATTGCAAATTTGCACCCACTAAAAAAAGAAAAGTTTTGGAGAATCTATGGAGAGTTTAAAGAAGAACACTACAAGAAAAATTATTTGAAAAAATATGTTTTGAAAAAATTGGACAAACCGCATTTACCAATTGAATTGGCTTTAAAATTTAAAAGATCCAAAGCAAGATTGCAAGAGGTTTTAGTGCAACTTAAAAGAGAAGGAGAAATAATAAATTATAGGGCTGGTAGTTTAGATTATTGGGTAAGAAATAACCAAAATGTGATAATTATTTCCAAATTAAAGAAAAAATACCTTAAGCTGTTAGCTAAGTCTAACAGAACAACTAAAGAAATGGCAAATTATTTTAAGGTAACTGACAAATCGTCATTTAGAAGGCTTACTGAATTACAAAAATTAAATTTAGTAAGTAGAGACAAAAATAAGATATGGAAAATAAATAATTCCAGAAAAAAGGTGATTGTGAAATGATTACTATTTGTGGGATTGATGAGGCAGGTAGAGAACTTTAAAAAAAAATAAAGTTCGCCTTAAGGCCCTCTAATCGGTCCCCTAGTGATGTGCGGAGTTCTTATTAGTGAGCAGGATAATGAAAAACTCAGGAACTTAGGAGTTAAAGATTCCAAACTTCTTACAAAAGAAAAAAGAGAAGAAATTTTTGAGTATTTAACCAAAACCCATAAGCATCAAACAGTGATTGTGGATGTTGGGGAAGTTGATGATGCAGTAAATGGTAACAATGGCCTAAATTTGAATTGGTTGGAAGCTACAAAAACTGCTGATATTATTAACGAGTTAAAACCTGACAAAGCAATAATAGACCTTCCAAGCAATAACAAAGAAACATATCACCAATTTCTTCTTAACTTAATGAAAAACAAAAAAATGGAAATAGTATTGGAACATAAAGCGGACATAAACTATATTAGCGTAGCTGCTGCATCCATAATCGCAAAAGTTACAAGAGACAGAGAAATAGAAAAGATAAAGAAGAAAATAGGAGTAGATTTTGGTTCTGGATACATGTCAGACCCAAAAACATCAGAATTTCTAGAAAAATATCATGAAAAACACCGGGATATTTTCAGAAAGAGCTGGATGCCCTACCAAAAAATAACTGATAAAAAATTTCAGAGCAAATTAGGAGATTTTTCAAAATTTGTAGATGAAGGAAAACCCGAACATAAAGAAATGATTGAAAAGTTAAAAATTTTGGAAGATTTTGGATACAAGTTTATTGATACTTCCACAGAACACGAACATGTAAGGATGAAAGGAGATTGCACCATAACATTATATAAAAATGGAAAACTATTAGTCCAAGGAAAAGAGGAGCACAAAAAAGCAGTTGAAAAAATTTTAAATAAAAAAAATAAAGAGTGACTATGATTAATGTAAACAAGTTAAAGGAAGAGCAACTAAAACTTGCAAAGAAAATACTGATTTCTGATGGTTTTGAAAAAATAAAAACTATGGCTGGAGTAGAGCAAGCTTTTACACAGGATCAAATTATCTCACAAGTAGTTGTGTGTGATTACAAAACTCTTGAGATAAAAGAAAAAAAACAGGTAATAGTAGAACAAAAAATACCTTACATAAGCAGCTACCTGTTCTATAGGGAGGGTCCTGCAATACTTGAAGCATTCAACCAATTAGAAGAAAAGCCAGATGTACTAATAGTTAATGGGCATGGAATCTTACACCCTCGCAGAATAGGGATGGCATCCCATGTAGGAATCTTGCTGGATATTCCTACAATCGGTGTTGCAAAAAAACAAATGCTCGGAGAAGTAAAAGAAGGCACAATATACTCTGATAAAGAAGCCCTAGGTTATGAATTCTTCACTAGAAAACATGCTAACCCCCTCTATATAAGTCCAGGTCACAAAATGTCACTAAAATCTTCAAAAGAAATAATTAAGAAATGCATCAAATACCCTCATAAGCTTCCAGAACCTTTACACATAGCACACAAACTAGCAAACAAAACAAGAAAAGAACTATCTAAGAAAGACTAAAAATTGCAGTAAGCAGGTGCAGGATTGATATAATCCACCATTATTCCTTTGTCTATCATTATCCCGACCACCTTTTTCATTTTTTTTGGGAAGAAAATAAAATTACAAACACTGCTTATGTCCATTCCCACCTGCCAGCAATCTTTTTTTTGAATGTTTTCTTTTTCTGGTTTGTACTTAGAAGAAAAATACTCAACCAATCCAAGATACAAATTTTTTGCCTTCTCTTTTGCTTTTGGAATTAGATCCATAAAAGATTTTTTAGCCTTATCCGGTTTTCCATCAAAATTTAGTTTAGAAGAAATTGATTCTCGACTTACCTCTTGGCTAAAAATTGATTCTATCCCCTCACTTTTGTCAGGAACAAATAATACATCTTTAGAAGGTTTTTTACTTTCTTTAGGTTTATCTAAATATTGCCTAGAAAGATAAATTTCAGTTTCAGTAATCAATTTGACAAATAATTCCTTGCTCAACAACAAACTATCACCTTCTCTACTTATCTAACCAATAATATATAAAATTTTTCTTTAGATTAGAAAACAAATATTATTAAAATATGAGATAAAACCTATATAGATGAAAACAATAAAAGCTTCAACGAAACAAATAGATAAGATTGCGGCAGAGCTAATAGAAGATGAAGTAAAAGATGCTCTTGGAAAGAAAGATAACGTGATAATCGGCATTCCTGGGGGGAGATCTGTCCAAGGAATCTTTTCAGAATTAAAAACATCCAAAATTCCTTGGGAAAAAGTACATATTTTCATGGTTGATGAACGATTGGTAAGTATAGAAAACGAACAAAGCAACTACAAAGGAGCGTACAATTCATTCATCAAAGACCTTATTGAAAGGAAAACTCTTCCAGAAGAAAATGCACACCCATTTATCTACACTAAACCTTTAGAAGAATATGAAAAAGAATTTTTAAAAATTGGAGACAAATTTGATATAGTGGTATTAGGAGTTGGGGAAGATGGACACATTGCTTCTTTATTTCCAGAAAATGATGTGGTTGATAACCATTCAGGATATTTTGTGAAGATAAAGGATGCTCCAAAACCTCCTCCAGAAAGGATGAGCGCTTCAAGAAAATTATTAGAACAATCAAATGTTTCAATAATTTTATTTCTTGGAGAAGGGAAAAAGGAAGCTTATAAAAACTTCAAAAATGAAAATTTAAGTGTTGAAACGTGTCCTGCGAGAATAGTTCTTAATAATAAAACAACTTATGTTATGACCAATTTATGATTAATCTAACAACACAGAATAACTGGGTTTCTTAGGAACGTTCCAGGATCTTCCATCTTTCTTTATGAACTTATCCGCTTCTTTTGGTCCCCAAGTTCCTGGCTTGTAAGAGTAAGGTTTAACGTCATGCCACGCATCTCTTATTTGATCTATAATCTTCCAGGAATATTCTACCTCATCCCACCTTGCAAATAAGGTCTGATCACTATTTAGGATATCATGAAACAGACGTTCATACGCTTCTGCAGTATTAGGACCGAATTTACACCCATGACAAAAATCCATGCTCACCTGATCTATCAAAATTTTATTTCCAGGAATTTTTGCATTAAATTTGAAGATTATGCCTTCATCTGGCTGTACACGTATAATCAACTGATTGTTTTTAAGATCATAACCATGATTTTTGAATAATTTGTTTTTTGGTTTCTTATACTCTATAACTATCTCCGTGGCCCTATCAGCTAAGTGCTTTCCAGTTCTGACATAAAAAGGGACGTTCTTCCATTTCTTGTTGTTTATGCAAAATTTGATTGCAAAATAAGTACTTGTTTTTGAATTCTTTCTTACTCCTTCTTCGCCCAAGTAAGATTTAACTTTTTTACCATCTTGAATCCCAGAAACATACTGGCCTTTCATAGAATCTTTTAGCGGATTGTTGCTTTTCATGATTGTCTTTAGAACTTTTACTTTCTCATCCCGAATGTGCTCTGCACTAAGACTTTCAGGACATTCCATCGCAGTCAAACAAAGAAGCTGCATGATATGATTCTGGACAACATCTCTCAAGGAACCATTCTTGTCGTAATATTCCCCACGACCTTCAATCCCTAATGTCTCGGCAACCGTAATTTGTACGTGATCAATAAACTCAGTATTCCACAACGGTTCAAACGTAGAATTTCCAAAATGCATAACTAACAAATTTTGAACAAGTTCCTTCGCAAGATAATGATCAATCCTGTATATCTGATTTTCGTGAAAGACTTTCCGAATATTATTATTCAATAACTTAGCTGTCCAAAGATTTTTACCAAAAGGCTTCTCAAAAGCAACCTTATTTGCATTGAACTTTTTATTTTTTCCAGATAATTGTGATGATGCAAGATTATTAATTATTGTCTTAAAAAATTTGGGAGCGGTAGCCAAATAGAATATCAACCCACACTTAAAATCCATGCCATTGATACTCTTAAGAAAATCAATCAATCCCAAATAATCATACAAATTACCAAACTCCAACTTTTGATAGTGAATCTTCTTTAAGACACTGTTAAGAATTTTCTCATCAATTTTTATTCTAGAAAATTCTTTAATAGATTTTTTCGCTTCTTTACGGTATTCTTCAGGGGATTTGTTCCTTCTTGCAACACAAACAATATTAAAATCCTTGGGAAGATGATTTTGATATTCTAAGAAGTAAAGAGCAGGAATCAGCTTACGATGAGTAAGGTCCCCAGTAGCCCCAAAAATAACTAAAGTACAAGGAATCTTCTTATCCTTTTGGATCATGCTACTATTTTTTTTCAACAGCATGACCTCCAAACTCCCGCCTGATAGCCGCTATAGTCTTTTTACCAAGAACAAATTTCTTACTTTTATCTTTCCTAATCTTAGTAGAGACATCAAAAGCAGGAGCATAACCTTTAACCGCTTTTTTTGTGTTATTTAGCTCTTCTATCGTAACACTGCCTATCTTCGGGCTTATTTTCTTGAAGTCTGGTCTGTCAAGAGCATCATTCAAAAGATCTAAGAGCCAACTATTAATGACAGATGCTTCCTTCCAAACAGAAGCAGCTTTTTTAACATCTATCCTATGCTTAAAATCATTTAATAATTCAACTCCCTCAGCTAGCCCTTGCAAATAAACATACTCCACTATATTATGCACACTTTTGACAAAATGACCTGAACCAACAGGACCAAAATAACCATAAGAGTTCTTAGCTGATAAAACCTTACAAAAATTTTCTATATGCTTAAATTGAGGTCTTGGACCTCCCACCATCAGAGTGTAGCCGTTCTTTAGTCCGTGAACCCCTCCGGAGACACCACAATCAAAGAAATTGATCTTATACTTATCACACCACTTCTTGTGCTTTTCAGCATTCTTATAGAAATCATTAGCACCATCTATGATGAGGTCTCCCTTATTCAGCATAGGAAGCAATTTTTTTATCATAACATCAGTTGCATTACCCGCAGGAAGCATCAACCAAATAATTCTCTTTTTTCCAATCTTGCTTACTAGCTCCTCCGGAGAATAAGCAGGAATTGCTCCTTTTTTTGCAATACTTTTAACTTTATCAGGACTCCTATTATATGCAACAACCCCCACCTTATTTTTAAGAAGACGTTCTACCATATGGTAACCCATCCTTCCAAGACCTATAAATCCAAGTTTCACCTTTAAAACACCCCCTACAAAAATATAATTTTTCCCCTATTTATAATAATTATTATTTGGTTTAAAAAACTAGTTTAATATTCTAAAGCTAGTGATAAACTTTCCCGGTCAAACTCCTCAACATGTGCCCGGTTATTTCCAGATTATAGAATTTCTTTAACTCTAAACGTTCCTTTACACCAACTATTAGGGGATAAGTTCCTAACTGTCTGCAGAAAGTTGTTTTTCCATCATATATCTCTGCATAACAATCTCTCATTATTGTGCCTTTGGGAGTAAGTCTTTCAAGCATCGGAAAATCTATTTGTTGCCTTATCTCATTTCTCCATTTCCAGTACAATCTTCTTTGTTTTCCAAGATAAACATTCTTGCTCTTCTCATACAAAGAAGTCCCTTCAAAGATTGCTGCCTGCCTTATGTTTATCCTACGAAGCATCAAACCTTCATCGTATATTCTCTTAAGCCACTTCATGTTCTCTTCATTCGTTTTTTTTGTTTCCCCAAGCAGCCCAAAAATAATGTTAATTCCGGGAAGCAAATTAGGAAGACCTCCATCCCCAATTTCAGAACCATACTTATTGATTTTTTTAATAGCTTCATATGCTATCTTAGGCATAGTGTTTAATGTATTTTGCTTAACAACTTCAGGATCAAAGCTTTCAACTCCAAAAGCAGCTATGTTTCCGGAAGTGCAGTATTTGACAACGGCTTTAGTGATGCTATCATCCTTATCCTGCATCACTTTGACAGGGTTAACATTGTCTATGTGTAAAACCTTGAGATTCTTGCAATATTTCCTAGTATCTTTTAATAAATCAATAACTTTAGGAAGAGTGTAAAAACAAGTTTGTTTTCCATACCTAAAATACCTTGCACCAAGATCATAAAAGGCTTTCATCTCTTCAAGAATATCTTTTTTTTCTCTGAATTCCACCTTATTCTTCAACGGCTCTGTGCAAAAAGAGCAACGGCCAATATCACAACCCCTCCCAGTTTCAATCTCTATCATCCTAATGTCTGGAATCTGCTTAAGTAAGGAAGCTCCTTTTATTGAGAAATCTCTTATATCTTCATAGTTGAACTTATACATTTTCAAATCTATTTTATCAAAAACTTTTTTCTCGTATTTCTCAAAGAATTTTCCTCCAAAAAGCTGCGTTCCAAAAACAGCAGGACCAGTAAGAACTTTTTTACAATTAAGATTTTCAATCAAAGGAATAAGCTCTTTTATTGTTCCTGGGACCGCAGAAAGATATTTTCCCGGGACATGAACTCCTAACACAATAATCAAAGTATCAATTTCATCCACTATTTTAGCTATGTTTTTGTAATTTTTTGTTAGATTATAAGTCAATATATCCGTTTTTTGTGAAGGTTTTGTTACCTTTATTTTTGAATTATTTTTTTTCCACAATCTTAAATCGTCAATCGTAAGATAATAAACTGGTTCGTTTAAGAAACCGGCTATGTACCTAGGATATGTTCCCAGATAAGACGGAACTCCCAATCCAGCAGCTTCATCAGTGTAACAATCCAAGATTGCATATTTCATGATGATAAGTATAGAATATGCATTAAAAAGGTTTTCATACTAAAGATAGAAAGGAAAACATTTATAATATCAAAATTAGGTTTTTGTTGTATGGGAATGGTTTTTGTAATACTCGGAATTGGTCTATTGTTAATAGTCTTATTTCTGTTGCATTTTTATAGAGATCCAAAAAGAAAAATACCTTCTGGAGAAAATCTAGTGAGTCCGGCAGATGGAAAAATTATCAGAATAATTAAAACAGATTCTAAAAAAATAAAGATAAGAAAAGGGCTTATGGGGAAAGTTTATGCCCTAACAAAGGATGTAGCAAAAGAATGCTATGTCATATCAATCTTCATGTCACCTTTAAATGTGCATATAAATCGTGCTCCTGTTGCTGGAAAAATAATATCAACTAAACACGAAAAAGGAAAGTTTTTTGCGGCATACGACCTAAAAAAATCATTGATGAACGAAAAAAATGAGATACTGATGGAAAATAAACAGATAGGCAAAATCAAGATGCTGCAAATAGCAGGATTTCTTGCACGCAGAATAATATGCTCCGTTAAGAAAAATGAAAAAGTTAATAAGGGAAGTAAAATAGGAAAAATAGTTCTCGGGAGTCAACTAACTATCATAATCCCAAGTAAAAATATCAATCTTAAAATAAAACAAGGACAAAAAGTTTATGCAGGAAAAAGCATGATTGCAGACATACTAAAATAAGATGAAGATAAAGAAAATAAAGATAAGCAAAAAAGGAAGACCAATCACTTTCGCTTTATTCCGAATAGTTCTTGCATCAATACTCTTTTTTATAATACTTGCAGAAAGAGAAGACATAATAATTTACCTTTTTGGATTAACTGCTTTTTTATCCTTTTTTGAAGCCTTCATATACAGAAAACAAAAATCCCAAATAAGAATAATAGCCAGTGTTTTAGGAGATAAGTTTCTGGTTAACCTCACTACGATAGCCCTAGTCATGATCGGAGCAATACCTCTATGGGTCATGTTGGTTTTCCTTGGAAGAGACGTCCTTACAATAGTAGGAGGATCCTATCTGTTCTACAAAGATATACGGAGAGAATTCACCTCCAGCATCATTGGAAAACTTACCCTGTTTTTTCAAATAATATCACTCATACCAGTAATACTTGGAAATGTAGACTGGGTTCTGGTCTGGGTTGCCGTAATCTTTACAGCCGTCTCCGCTATAGAGGCTCTTATCCGATCAGAATTCAAGCTTGTCAGAAAATCAGACACAACAGAACTTTTCAAGATACACTCTTTAATAAAAATAGCAGATTTATTCACTTTGGGAAATGTTATTTTCGGACTTGTAGCCATATTTTTCATAATCCAAAACAAATATGAATACGCAATAGTCTGTTTTTTTCTTGCGGTTATTGCAGACTTCTTTGATGGAAAAGTAGCACGGAAACTGAATCAGGAAAATGTTTTTGGAAAAGAGCTAGACTCACTAGCAGACACAATCTCTTTTGGAGTTGCTCCAGCAATTTTTGGGTTTTCATTAATACAAACACCACTAGCCATGGTCGCATTCACCATATTCCTTTTTTGCGGGGTTCTAAGATTAGCAAAGTACAACATAATGCATGCAAAAGAAGGTTTTGAAGGAATGCCGATAACTTTAAACGGGATTATCATCCCAATAATCTATTTCTCTAACGTTCCAACAGAATTCTATCCTTACATATACATATTTCTTGGAGTGCTAATGATATCCACAATAAGTTTCAAGAAGCTTTAGGTATTTTTATAATATAATCCAGACCAGATATAACCGTGATTATTACCGCTAAAAGCATAATCCACCACCCAATCGGAAAACCCAATATCACCGCAACAATAGCCACCATCTGAGTTACGGTCTTTAATTTTCCTAAAATACTCGCAGGAACAACCTTCTTTTTGAGAAACATGAACCTGACACAAGTTATTATCAGTTCTCTTGCCAATATAACCACCACCATCCACATCGGAATCTTAGGTATCAACAATATCAGAGCCGTCACTATAAGCAATTTATCAGCAATAGGGTCAAGAATCTTTCCGATGCTAGTTATTTGCTTATGTTTTCTTGCTAAATAACCATCAAGTGCATCAGATAATGATAAAATAATAAAGACAAATGCAGCAACATAATTGCTATTAGGAAAATCCATCAACATGAATGCTGCAAGAACCGGAATCAATAATATTCTTATGTAGGTGATCTGGTTGGGTTTAGAAAATATATCCTTCATTTTTATAAAAAAAGTAAAAAAGATAAAATTTATAATGCTTATATAGTTTTCTGTTGACATGCTAAAATATGACCTACACACCCATACTAACCTTTCTAAATGTTCTGATCTTAGACCGGAAGTTTCCCTTAGAACAGCAAAAAGGAGGGGTCTGAACGGGATGGCCGTGACGGATCACGAATCTATACTGGGTGGATTAAGAATTAAAAAATTAAACAAAGATAAAAATTTTGAGGTTATCGTCGGAACAGAAATCCCCTCAGATATGGGTGATGTGTTGTGTTATTATGTCAAGAAAGATATTAAATCTAGAAAATTCTTTGAGGTAGTTGATGAAGTCAAAAAGCAAAATGGCCTTGTAGTAATTCCTCACCCATTCCGAACCTCCACAAATCCTCACCACACATTTAAACTCTCACTCAAACAAGTAAAAAATAAGATTGATGCTGTTGAATGCTTAAATGCGAGAATGCTTTTTGACAGAGACAATAGGAAAGCAGATGAGATAGCTACTAAGTTAAAAATTGCAAAAACTGCTGGAGGAGATGCTCATTTCAAATTCGAAATTGGAACTGCTTATACTCTGTTTGATGGAGACTTACGAACCGCTTTGAAAAAAAGAACAACTAAGATAGCGGGTTCAACGTTAGTAGGACCTATAGGAGGACTCATAAGTTTTTTAAGAAACAGAATCCTATGAAGAATCCCTAAGATTATAAACAATTTTCATAATTTCTTTCATTTGTTTCTCTTGACTTTCCTTATTTTTTTTCAAAAAAAACAATTTTCCAATACTCATATTAGATCTCAATAGTCCTTTGTTATGATGTATCCCTATGGGGAGTATAGGAGTATTAGTTTCCAAAGCAAGGCGCAAAGCTCCAGTTCTTGGAGTTCCATTCCTTTTTTTCATATGACCTTCAGGAAAAATACCCACTATCTTGTTTTTTGCTACATGTTTTTTCATCTCTTCATAAGACTGTTTTGAATCGAACAAAGGTATACACCCAGCCCATTTTCTGCAGATTGTATCTCCTAAAAACCACCAAGAAGGTGCAGCAAGAAAATGAACTTTTCTGTTCAGTTTTCTGAGAACCACATATAATATCAGCAAAGGATCTACAAGCTTGTCGTGATTAGAGATTATTATAAAATGAGTCTTTTTTGAAATATTATCCATTCCTTTAATTCTTCTTAGCATAAAAGCTGAAAAAGGATACAAAATAAATTTGAATATAGGATATACCATCTTAATTTTCTAGTTAAAACTTGTCCGAATAATTAGAATATAAACTTTTTCCTTAACTGAAGTTATTTAGCAAGAAAAATATTTAAAGCAAAGTTAGATTTTGAGTGTATGGAAGAATCATTCCTTATTTTGGTGCTAAAGTGCTTCTATTTCATACTCCCGGCTTATTTTGCCAACATGGCTCCAGTGATAGTTAAAAACATCAACTTTTTGAAAGTGCCAATAGACTTCGGTAATGAAATCAATAATAAACCAATTTTTGGGAAAAATAAGACATTTAGAGGATTATTTTTTGGAATCTTGTTTGCAGTTATTATCACATACCTCCAATTTGTTTTTCATAACAATAATTTTCTAGAGAATCTTGTAATAGTTGATTATTCTAACTGGTTAATTATAGGATTTCTTATGGGTTCCGGAGCCATAATCGGAGACTTAATTGAGAGTTTTGCTAAGAGGAGATTGGGTTACGAATCCGGAAAACCATTTGTACCGTTTGATCAAACAGATTTCATAATCGGAGCATTAGTGTTCGTTTATCCAGTTATCAATTTAGGAATAAGCAAAGTAACTATAATTCTCACATTAAGTTTCTTCCTACATATCTTCGTGAACCATATTGCTTTCTATACAGGGATAAGGAATGAGAAATGGTAACTACAAAAAAAAATAAAGCAATATAACCGGAACAAAAAATAAAGAATTAATTTTCAGAATCTCAAGATAGTTCTTCCTTTTTACATTAAACAATAAGGATGCAGTTGGAATTCCGTATAATAAGATTAAAACAGACTCTATAACAAAAAGGTTTTGTATCTTGCTGCTTAAGAAAAAGATGACTCCAAGAAGCAAATAAGTGAGATAATTTTTTTCAAGATTCAGTTTCTTGTTTAGTATAAGAATTATTATGAAAGATAGAATAATAAAAGAAAGTAAACTATTTACATTATAAAGCAGAAGTAAAAACCCAATTATCAAAAAGAAAAATATTTTCTTAAGCAAAATAAAATAGTTTTTTCCTGGTTTCTGCTCTTCATGAGCCAATTTAATAAGAAAACTACCAATAAAAAGTCCCAGATAAGAAATTATTGCAATAAGAAAATAAGTTAAGAGTTCCATGTTATTCTTCAAGATCTTTTATTTGATCTATTCTTCTTTTGTGTCTTTCCTCTCCGGTAAAAGATGTTTTAAGCCAAAGTTTAACTGCTTCAACTGCTACTTCTTTTTTTAGGAATCTTGCTCCCAAAGATAATATGTTAGCATCATTATGGGTTTTAGATAATGTCAAAATATCTTTATCCAGACCATAGTATAAAGCAGCCCTAATCCCTTTTACTTTATTTGCAACTATGGCCTCTCCTTGACCTGAACCTCCAAAAACTACCCCAAAAGAGCCTTTTATTTCTGAAACACGAGATGCTGCTTTGTGGATAAAAGCAGGATAATCATCCTTCTCATCGTATTCCAATGCCCCACAATCCTCAACATCATAACCTTCTTTTATTAAGAATTCTTTTACTGCTTCTTTTAGTTCAAAACCTGCGTGGTCCGTCCCTAAGAAAATCTTTGACTTCATTTTTTAGTAAGATATTAAATTTGTTTAATCTTGTTTATTTAAATAATTTTACCAACTTCTTATGTATTCAGAATGACCCCACTGAATTATCAGATCTACATTCAATTTCTTGACTTGCATAGGTACATCACAGCCACCCCAACAGCTTCCCATCCAGATAATGACAGACGCTTTTGTGTTTTTTTCTATTTCTTGTTGAATAGTTTTGGCTTTTGGTTTTAATCCATCAGGAAGCTGCACACATACCAGTTTTGCACCTGAGATTTTTATTTCCTCTATTGTACTTTTTAAATCTAAATCATAATCTTCCATAAGAAAAAGAAATAGAATTTGCTTTAATAATCTTGTTGTTAAATATCGTAACCCTTAGGCTTTTTAACTGTATTAGAACCCCTTCCATCCAGCTGTTCGGCTGTAGGATATAAGTAATCATGCAGTGCTTTTTTAGTAGTATCAAAATATCCCCCAGCAAAATAAACCATAGTAGCTACTGCTACCACACCTACAATTAAGCCTTTCCTGATGAACTTGCTACCGCTCTCAGGAGACATAGCACACACTCTTTCATCCAGAGGTTTATCTAAGACTTTCATATTGAGTTCTACCATTTTACATAAAAAGTTCGTCCATCTCGAAATTGTTCAAATCACGCTTATTAATCAATTTAGCGAAGTCTTTGTCTTTCATCTTCTTTCTTTCACTTCTCATGTTTTCAACTTCTATTGTGTCTTCGTCAAAAAATTCTTCCATTTTAACCCCCAACTATTTAATATGAATATGATGGTAATAACTAGCTGTTATTATCATATCAACAAAGCTATTGTGATAGCTTAATAAGAACCTCTTTTCTTCACTACTAATGGGTAATGTTTTAATATTTAAAGGTTTCGTTTTATATAGTAAAACTCCTTATTTTCAATATAGAAATTAAATTAATGCTTATAAACAACTTTCCTTAGAGTCTTACATCCTAGACAATGAAAGATTAAATATCCTTGTTTTACTCTTATTTTAGAATTTTCAGCCACAAAATAAGAATTACATTTCTTGCAAAATTTTCTTTTCAGTTCACTAGGAAATCTTACCTTATACTTCATAGCTATTTTCCTAGCAAGCTGAACATACCTCCTAGAAAGCATAGAATCTTCGTGAAACATAAGCTTCGCTTCCTTAAACAGTACTTGTATCCTTTCCAAAGCAATTTTTTGCTGTTTTACCGGTTTTTTAAGATGTTTCCTCATATTAAAACAAATTCTTTAAAAATATAAGAATTTTCCTATAGGAATGCTAAAACTCATAAAAAAATTCTTTGCTAAAGAAGAAAAAGAGGAAATAAAAGTAAATTTTTCAGACTTAGACAAGTTTCTTAAAGAAAAAGAAAAAGAATTGGACAACAAAATCCGAGAATCAATAAACGAGCTATTATTCTCAATAAAAAAAGAAGCTTCAGGTTCAAAAAGTAATCTGGATAAATTGGAACAAGCAGAACTACAAAATCCAAACATACCTCCCCGAGCAAAAACAATCATGCAAGGAAATAGAGACGCCTTTACAAAAAAAACATCTGATTTTTTTTCCAATCTAAACCTCGAATATGAGCACATAGATGAAATAAGAAAAAAATGTGACGGAATAAAAAAAAATATCGATAACCTTGCAAGCTCAACTCAAAGAAGCTATACAATCCTCAATGAATTTTTTGCAAGAGAAATTTCCCCAATATCCGAGAACATAAGAAAAGTGAGTAACTACATAAAAGATCTTCAAAATTTGATTGATCACAGTTCATTATCTGGAACAAAAAAAATAAAAAGTAGTTATGAAGAAATGCAGCGAAAAATAAAGCAAAAAAGCAACTTTGTTCAGGAAGAAAAAGAGAAAACTAAAGAGCTAATAAAAGGAAAAGAAAAATTAGGTAAATTGAATAAAGAGCTTACTGGGAAAAAAGAAAGTGCAGAGTATTCTAGCTATGAAAAGGTTATGGAAGAAAAAGAGAAAAAAATTGAGGAATTAAGGGATGTAGAAAATTCTTTGATAAATGACCTTTCCCCTCTAGGGAAAGCGATGAAAAAATACTCGAGAATTGCTTTTGGAAACGAAAAAATCATAGAAAATTACCTTAATAGCCCTATGAATGCCTTGCTAAAAGATGAACTCATGGAAATAGTAAAAATTCTTGGCAACATAGAACATTCCATAAAAGAAAACAAATTAGATATGGACCAGAAGAAAAATGAAAAAGCACTTTCAAAAATAAAAGATCTAGACAGTATTTATTTCAACAGTATAAGAGAAAAATACAAAAAAAATGAGAAAAACCTTGAAGAAATTAAAGAAAAATTAAATAACAATAAGATCAAAGAAGAAATTGATTCATTAAATGAAGAAATAAGTAAAGCGAATAGTGATGTACACAAAAAAGAAGAAAGTCTTAACACTGTAAAGAACGAGATAAACAAAATAAATCCTGATGAAATGAAGATAAAAATACAAGAAATGTTTGACAAAAATTTTGATGAAAAAATAATTATTTCTTAAAAACTTTTTCTAAAGCAATTAGTGCAGGTAACTTTCCGGACTTTTCTATAAACTCTAAAGAAGCACCTCCACCTGTCGAAACATGAGACATCTTATCAGCTAAATCAAAACTATTAACTGCAACTATGCTGTCTCCCCCACCAACTATCACTTTAGCATTCAAAGAAGCAAGAAATTCCCCGACCTTTTTTGTCCCGTTAGAAAATTTTTTCATTTCAAAAACACCTAAGGGCCCAGCCCACAAAACTGTTTTTGCATCTTTCAATTCTCTCTTATAGATATCTATAGTTTCTTCTCCAATGTCTAAAACCATCCAATCTTTAGGAATCTCTCCAACTTTGGTGATTTTTGTGTCTGCGTCTTTACTAAACTTATCTGCAACAACAACATCTTCTGGAAAAATCAATTTTTCTTTTCCCATTTCAATCATCCTTTTAGCAATATCAAAAGTAGCTTCATCATACCTCGAGGATCCTATATTAACTCCCTTTGCTTTCAGGAAAGTGTTAGCCAAGACTCCTGCCAGCAAAATTTTATCAGCTTTGTCTATCAAAACTTTCAAAGCTCCAATCTTATCAGCTTTTGCTCCGGCAACTATCGCAATGAAAGGCTTTTCCGGATTTAACAAAGAAGATAGCTCGTCGATTTCCTTTTCCACCAAAAATCCTGCACAGCTTGGAATAAATTTAGTTATAGCATCAACAGAAGCGTGAGAACGATGAGAAGCACCAAAAGCATCATTAACATAAATGTCTGCATTAGCTGCAAGTTTCTTTGCAAAATTATCATCATTTTTTTCTTCTTCAGAATGCAACCTCAAATTTTCTAAAAGCACAATATCCTTATCTTCGGGAATCTTTATGTCTACACAATCCCCAACAAAACCAACCCCTATTCCAAGAATATCCGATAGGTCTTCTGCCACTGGCTTCAAAGTTGAATCTTTTTTTACTTCATCCCAAGTTTTTCCTTTCTTCAACTCTTTTTGAGGTCTACCAAGATGGGACATCAGAAGGATTTTACATTTTTTTTCCAACAAGAAGTTTAGAGTAGGGATTGTAGCTTTCAATCTAGTATCATCTTCAACCATGCCATTCTTTATCGGAACATTATAATCTACCCTGACAAGAACTCTTTTACCCTCTAAATCCATATCATTTAACTTTAGGAAATCCATAAGAAAAAGGATGAAAAAATGCTATTTAAAGGTTATGAAAAGTTTCTGATAAAATGACCCGCCGAATTTATATTACTCCAGCCTTTCTGAAAAGAGAAGTTGTGTCACTTCCAACAATGTTATTTATTATCTTGACAAATCCCATTTCATTAACATTTCCTCCAGAATTATCTAACTGTCTAAAGAGTTCAGGCAAATCACCATAATCAAAACCATATTCATTGCATAATTCAAAAAATAATTGCCTTCCAGTACCATGCGGATCATGAGGATTGTTTACTGTCTGTCCATACCAATTGTTTCC
>JADHVG010000064.1 GCA_016784105.1 Candidatus Woesearchaeota archaeon | reverse complement strand
AGCTGCTTTTTTGATAGCGTTATTAACTTCTTCAACACTAGTTTCTTTTTTCAGTAAGCACGTGAAGTCAGTTACTGATCCGCACGGAATAGGAACTCTGTAAGAAAGTCCGTCTAGTTTTCCTGCTAATTGTGGTAAAACTTTTCCTACTGCTTTTGCGGCTCCAGTTGTTGTAGGGATGATATTAATTGCTGAACTTCTTGCTCGTCTTAGATCTTTATGCGGTAAATCTAAAATTCTTTGATCATTAGTATAAGCGTGTATTGTGCTCATGAATCCGGTCTCAATTCCAAATTCTTTATCAAGTATTTCTGCTATTGGAACTAAACTATTTGTGGTGCACGATGCATTAGATGCCATATTTAAATTTTTTATTTCTTTTTCATTGGCACCATAAACAACCATCTTGATACTTTCATCTTTCCCAGGAGCGCTTAATAACACTTTTTTTGCTCCAGCATCCAGGTGCATCTTTAGCTGTTCTTCTGTTCTAAAAATCCCGGTACATTCAAGCACAATATCCACCTCTAGATCTTTCCAGGGTAATTTAGATGGGTCTTTCTCAGAAAAAATCTTTATTTCTTTTCCATCTACTTTTATGGAACTATCTGAGCTTTCCACGGAAGCATCAAATTTACCATGAACTGAATCATACTTTAGAAGATGCCCTAAAGTTTTTGCATCAGCAAGATCGTTTATAGCTACAAAATTAAGTCCTTGTTTATGTCCTATCCTGAAAACCAGTCTTCCTATCCTACCAAAACCATTAATTGCAACATTGACCATCATATCACCTTTTTATTGATTTCAAGTTAGACTAATGATTGATTTAAATAATTTTTGGACGGTCTATGCTAACCCTCTTAACATAAAACCGATTCCATAAGAGATTATAGCTGCAATTCCTCCAATCAAGAAGGTTTCCATTCCTGATTTTAACCAGTTTTTTTCAGTTATGTAGACTTTTGCTGTTCCGATAAAGAAAAATGCTATCATTGTCATAATAACGGAAAGCATATACACATTATCTTTTATTGTTTCGGATATTATTGATAGGAAATAAGGAATTAAAGGTATTGAACCTACAATCACGAAGGATGCGAACGTAACTGCTCCTTTGCTGACTGGAGAAACTTTATCTGCTATTAAATGTAATTCGTCAGTCATCATGGTATCAACCCAGACTTTCTTGTCTGAGGTGATTATCTTGACTGCTTTCTCTAAATCTTTTCCCTTGAACCCTTTTTTTTTGTATATTTGTCTTATCTCTTCAATCTCTCCTTTAGGATAGTTTTCTATTTCCCATTCTTCTCTTTTCCTTTCTCGATCCATGAATTCTTTATCTGACCTAGAGCTTAGATAGTTTCCAACGGCCATAGAAAAACCATCTGCAAGCAAGTTTGCTAGTCCTAAAATTATTACTATATTAGCTCCTAGCGCTGCTCCTGCAACTCCAGAAACAACTGCGAACGTGGTAACAGAACCATCTATAGCTCCATACACAAAATCTCCCACAAAATTTCCTGCATTGCCGTGTTCTTCCGGAGCATGTATAGATTTCTTAGAATGTGCTTGTTTAGTCTCTTTAATATCTCTTTTTATGTAAGCATCTCTTGCTTTTGAAACTCGTTTAGACATAACAATTTAAGTTAAGAAATAGTATAAAAAAGTGTTGGTTATCGGAATAGTAATTTGGGGTCAAGATTTTCCCTTAGTGAATCAACAAATTTTGGGTCTAATCCAGATACGAACTTTTCTTCGAATAGCCAGGAGTAATATCTTGATGCTTGTTGTGATATTGAAGAAAGATATAAATCAAAAAAGCTTGTTCTGGATTTTTTCTTTTGTGATTTTAAACCGTCATATTCTGCTTTGTGAGCCAATAGTTCATCTGCTGCTCCAAATACCCTTTGATTTAAGTTTCCATCATTATCTATAAATCTATTGTGAGGGTAATCCTCAAAGCCTTCAAAATAATGTTCTGCGTGTGAAAATTCGTGACTAGATATGACATTCGATACAGCCATGCCAATATCCTCCTTCCTATTCTTTGGAGCCATCTTGTATTTTTCTGAGAAAGCTTGAGGTAATAGGAATATCCTTGTTCGTGAACCTGCTCCAGTGAGGTTTAATTCTAAAGGAAGCGATTTTGCCCATGCTCCATCTGGAGGAACATATCCTAATTTATTTTTTAGTTTTTCTAGAATTTCGTCAGTTGCGTAGTCCACACTAGTGACAAAATCCGGTTTGTTTTTTTCGAAGTTTTTGGCAAAGTCCGGTCTGGAGTCTTCATTAGCTAATGCATGCCTGTATCCGGGTGTTCTACTAGTCAAAGCCATATTTATCCAATTAAGAAGTGAATTTTTAAACCTTTCTATTTTGTAACTACTATTAAGAAACAATTATTTTTTTTATGAACTTATTTGCTTTTTCCAAAATTTTTTTAGAATTCTTAAACGTGATTCTTTCCAGTGCTTTATGATAATTTAACCATTCGAATCCAATATGTTCTTCTGATAAAGTAACTCTTTCTTGATCTGTTTTTGCAACAAAAAACACAACTTCTTTATTTATTAGAATGTCATTGAATCTGAAATAATAATCGAATTTTTCTTTAAAACCTTCTAGAATTTGAATGTTTTTGATGTTTGTTTCTTCATCAATTTCCCTTTTAACTGTTTCTTCTTCTGTTTCATTTTCTTCTATGTGACCTTTCGGGAAGTCCCAATGTCCGGCTACATAATGAAGCAACAAGAACTGGATTTCTTTGTCATTTTTAAACAGAACCGCTCCAGCTGACTTTTCTTTTTTCATAAAAATCAGTTAAATATTTGTTTTTATATATGTTTTTGAAAATAATTGCCAATTATTTACCACTTTAAAATAGTTAAAAATGGAAACATTTATAAACATATAAATCAAAAAAAGTAGGATGGATCGAAGACATTTCCTGGCTTTAGCAGGCACAACAGCAGTAGTTGCAGCAACATCCCCTCTATGGCTTCCTAGAGCAAGTGAAGAGGAACTAGAAGAGAAATTGCTAAAAGAGTTCATTAATCCTAGTGACAATTCTTTAAGTTTAAATGACGTGCAGTCTATCCAAAGAGATTTGTATATTCAAACTGAAAAAAATGGGAACTTAGTTGGGATTCCTGTTGCTAGAGCCTTTGAGATAGGGGATGGATATTTTATAACAAATGATCATGCTGTAGATGAGAATTTAGATGAATTAAGAATCAATCAACCTTTTTTTAAATTATTAAATGATCAAATTGAAAAAGCAGTAAAGGGCGGAAAATCTCTCTCAGAAAATATCTTTAACCAAGGTTATGGGACTGGAGAACGGCTACAAGTTCTACACACTGATGAAGATAACGATCTGGCTTTGGTTAGGGCAATTGGTAATGATCTTACTGGAACTGCAAAAATTCACTTAGGAACTGAAGTTCCCAAGGTAGGAGATAGTGTTTCTTTTTTTGAAGGAAATATCCCTAATTTGAGTAAAAACAGCGAAGTCGAATCTTTAACAGGGATTGATTTTTATGATGGGCAAGATAAAATCAGTTTAGGAAGCTTAACTTGGCATACTGAAGCAAATTTAATAGAGCATCAAGGATTTGTACAGCCATATCACTCTGATAAATTCAAGAAATTATATGGGGATAGTATCTCGGAACATTCAGTGTTTAGTTCCATGAAGACAGCAAATGGTTTTAGTGGTTC
Source organism: Candidatus Woesearchaeota archaeon (assembly GCA_016784105.1). Lineage (GTDB taxonomy): Archaea > Nanobdellota > Nanobdellia > Woesearchaeales > GW2011-AR4 > JADHVG01. The sequence goes on along the minus strand of JADHVG010000064.1, from coordinate 2,729 downwards.
TCCTGTCTTTAGGTCTAATTGGGATAATAGATACAAACTTACTGGAGTGGTTAGCAAGGGTGTTCAAATACCAAATCCAGTTGAAGTAAGAAATAGTGTTTTTGGAAACGATTATTACCAGAATGGAGCTGTCTTTGCAGATAGAAACGCTATAGAAGGGCTGATTACTGGCTACTTAGAATCAAAGAAAGGCATACAGTCCAATCGAAACATTTAAATATATGCTTTTTCATATATATGTAAAAAAGGTGGTTTTGAAGCACAACAATGTTTATATATGACAAGTGCTCATAAGCTATGCTATGCCAAAGTGGAATAATGTAAAGTTCTGGGCATTATTAGCAAAAAAAGAGATGCATACTTGAGATTTCCCTCTCATTTTATGGGATTATGGGGGTGTAACATTTAACGTTGAACAAGTTAAGGTTATGCAATATTATGCAATCACATTATTAAATTATCCCGCCTTCAAAAGGCATAAAGGAGTTTTGATCACCTCTTTTCTCCAATGAAGGCCTTGGGTGGGATTTTTATCATCAAAATGAGAATAACAAACAACAAATTATACGAAACTATCAAGGAGGTAGTTGGAGAGGACTCTGTCAAGGTAGTTGAATTTCTTAAAGACAAGAAGAATATTTCTGATTTCAAGATAGCTGAGAAAACAAAAGCAGACATTCACGAAATAAGAAACATCCTTTATAGACTTTACAATCATAACTTGGTGTCTTATTATAGGAAAAAAGACCGCCAAAAAGGCTGGTACATTTCTTATTGGACTTTTAACAAGAAACGCGTTTCAGATGTCATGAAGAACCTTCATTATTCTAAGATTGAAAAATTCTCAGAAAGGTTAAAGGAAGAGGAAGAAAATCAAGGTAATATGTACATGTGTCCTAATGCATGTGTAAGAGTTAATTTTGAGAAAGCAACAGATTTTGAGTTTAAGTGTCCTGAATGTGGAACAATCTTAAATCACCAAGATAACGAAAAAACAATTTCTTTCCTTAAAAACAAAGTAAAAGAATTGCATTCTACTAATGGTTTTGCAAAAATGAAATCAGCACCTGCAAAGGTTGCTGCTGGAGCAACTTCCACAAAACTTGTTAGAAGAGCAACCAAGAAGAGAGTTACAAGAAAAATACCTAATTAGTTCTAAATTCTGTTATTATTTTCAAGTGGTAAATTACAGAAAACCTTAAATATTAGTTCTTGATAATCTGCTGTATGCAGCTTACAGAGCAAGAGTTGAAACACATCACTCCAGGAATTTATAGGACTAGTTTCAGTTTTGTTAATGGGGTTCCCGGTTTGAGAGATGCTGAATTTGAATCTGCAGATATTACTAGAACCTTAACAGATTTGGTAGTATCAGACCAGACTCAAGAAGGTTTTTCGGAAGCCATTACTGGGAGTGAAGATGTAGGTGAAAAAGGCCATTTTCCTAAGAGAACTTATTTCCCATCAATTGACTCTTTCTTAGATGCGTGGAAGAGAGGTTACGAATCTGGAGTTAGCCAATTTGGAACAAACCCTGTTTATAATAAACTAGGTTTCGAATTATTTTATACGAACTGGCATCCTGGTTCGGAATTTTTTTCATTTGGAGATCACGAAGGAATTCAACACATGGGAGATAGGGCTGATTTAAACCCATTACTCATACTCGGAGACAACAACGGGATGAATGATCAAAGAGGATACCTAAACTTAGGAGTTAATGATTTTAGAAATCTCAAAGTTTTAGTGTACAGAGAATCAGATGAGGAAGGTTGGACTATAAAAGATAATGAACAGGATGTAGACCTATCATCATCTAATCCAAAACAACTAAGAACTGACATTCGATACTATGTTTGGCCTGGAGAAAACGAATTTCCTTTTCACTCTCCAAATAGTCTCAAATCTGCTCACAACATGTGGACAGCTGTGGGTATAAGTCCCCTTGAAATATATTCTTCTGTTGAAAAATTTGGTTTTGTGTTTCCAACAATGGGAAAAAAACAAGCAGAGTAGAATTAGTCCTTTCTTATCTTCGCAACAAAGAACCCTTCTGTATCATTGTCTTGCGGCCAGATTCTTAGGCATTTTTTGACATTTTCATTGTAAGTTTGTCCGTTAAATTCTGTAATAGGATCACTTCTCTTTAAACCTTCAAGATTTATTTCTTCCAAAGATGCATTTTCATATTTATCTAAGAGAAAACTTACAACTCCTTCATCCTCTTCTGGTTCCAGTGAACATGTTGAGTAAACTATTGTGCCGTTTTTCTTTAATCTAGAAAAAGCAGTATCCAAAAGGTTTCTTTGTGTTCCCGCCAATCTCTTAACCATGTTAGGATTCCATATTCTTAATGTTTTCAAGCTTTTTCGTATGGTGCCAGTTCCGGAACACGGAGCATCAACGAGAATTCTATCAAAGTCAATTTCTGTTTTATAGAACCATTGTCCCATCATCTTAGTTATGATTGTGTTTGTTATTCCACATCTTTGTAAATTGATAGTTAAAGGTTTCATCCTGGTGGTAGTGTAATCGTTCGCTATTAGGATTCCAGTATTTTTCATACATGCAGCAATTTGTGATGTTTTGCTGCCAGGAGATGCAGCTATATCCAAAATTAGTTCGTTTTCTTTTGGTTCTAAAACCAATGGAGGTATCATCGAAGCAGCTTCTTGAGTATAAAAATAACCCAATGCATGTTCTTTTAAATTTCCGATATCTCTTCGGTG
>JADHVG010000011.1 GCA_016784105.1 Candidatus Woesearchaeota archaeon | reverse complement strand
GTATAAGTCCAATAACAGCAGATTTATTAGAAAAAGGTCTCAAAAAGGAAATAAATGCGGAGTTTTATGCTGCTGTTACTAGGTCTCCAAAAGTGTATAGGGGAAATCCTTTTGTTGTGGAAGTAGGGGTTGCGTACGGTGGAGAACAACTATCAGATTCTTCAATAAAACTTTTTAGGTATGCTAACAGAGTTCCGTTACAATACCAACAGAGTGCATGTGCTTTTACAAAATCAGTCACCGGAACTACTTGGAGAAATTATGGGTTATCACAAAGCAGAGGATCATTACCTATAGGTCCGGTAACAATAGCCATTCATATAGCATCGGTGTGGGTCCCATTTACATCAGAGAGTAAAGAAGCAATTGCACATTATCCAGACATTGTTAAAGAAATAAAATTTGCAATACAAGATTGCGGAAGAAAATTAGGAAGTTATATTGGAAAGAAAAAGAAAGTGCAATTTGAAGGAAAGAAAAGAGATTACATCAAGATGTTTATTCCACATGTAGGTCAAGCCTTACAGGAACTTATAGGATTAAACAAAACAGAAGAACAGAAGGTAGAAGAAATTTTGACAGACATCCTGGAAGATACTCGTGGTAAATTAGAAAAGGTAGAGGCTGTTAATACTGAATATGACGCCGAGTTTGCAAAAATAGGAAAAGAAGAAAAGGTCAAAGAGGACAAGGAAGATGACAAAAAAGAATGAAGTTGTGAACAAAATAAAAGAAGTCGCAACGAAAGACGTTTACAATAAAATTAAGAAGAAAAAACAGCCAGAATTAAAGATGCCTCTTCGTGCTTTGAGTAATGTGAAGTATGATCCTAAGGACGGGTACTTTGAACTGCTCGGAAAGATGAAAGAACGTACTTTAACCGCTTCAACCATCAAAACTTTTGCTCAAACATTAAGGATGTTGTCCCACGCAAAAAATGTTGTGGAGACCGACGACATAACCACAAAAAGGGAAATGTACTACATTTCCAAAAACTGGAAAGAAGCAGCTTTCAAAGAACAGCCGGAATCAGATACAGTGATGGAAGACATTGAAGCGATGATGATGGTTAATCGTGAACAGCTAGGCTTTATTCCAGAAGAGAAAGGAGGAGAAATAGCCGGAAAACTTATAGTTGTGGATAAAGACACTGACACTGGGAAACCTATCAGAATTGATTGCACAAAGTTTGGTTCAGGGGCTTATTCCATCCCAATTTCTGTTGAACATCTAAAATTTGAAACTAACGCAAAATTTATCATGGCAGTAGAGACAGCAGGGATGTTTCAAAGGTTAGTTAAACATAAGTACTGGCAGAAAGCAAACTGTATATTGATTTCTATGGGGGGAGTTCCTACTCGTGCCCTGAGAAGATTTATTCGTAGGTTATCAGATGCCAAAAAACTCCCAGTTTATGTATTCACGGATGGAGACCCATATGGGATGGGGAACATTTATCGTACACTGAAAGTAGGTTCTGGGAATGCAGCACATATCAACGAATACTTTTGCGTTCCAAACGCAAAATTCATAGGAATAACTCCTCAAGACATAGAAGATTATAAGCTTCCCAGCCATCCTTTGAAGGATATAGATATAAAGAAAGTAAAGGACATGCTGAAAAATGATCCGTTTATCTTACACCACAAAGAATGGCAGAAAGCACTGCAAAAACTTGTAAAGATGAAGGTTCGTGCGGAGCAACAAGCTCTGGCAAAACATGGACTTAATTTTGTTATATCCGATTACTTACCTAAGAAACTGAAAGACAAAAAAACATGGCTACCATAACTTTTTTAAATTTGTTTTAATTCTTAATAAATATGGCAGAACAAGAAGAAAAGAAAGATGATGCACCTCCCTCATGTAAAGGATGTGTTATCTGGGGAAAGTTCGGAAAAAACTGCCACTATTACTGGGAACTCAAAAAACACTGTACGATGTGGACAGCAGACTGGGACGAAGCAGCCGCAAGACAGCAATAATTCTGAAACATTTATAAATTGGGTATCACTTCAATAATTCCAATGGGCCAGTAGCTCAGCTTGGATAGAGCGATTGCCTTCTAGTTGAGCTATATTGCTTAAGATGTAAGCAATAGGTCGCGGGTTCGAATCCTGCCTGGCCCGTTCATTATTCTAAAATGAAACAAGTACTGACAAAAGACAATTCTTTAACTTTCCATAATGAAGAGTATGATGAAACCTATCACTCAACAAGTGGAGCACTAGAAGAATCTTTTGAGAAATTTGTAAAACCTTCTAAGTTAAAGGATGGAATGAAAGTTTTGGATGTTTGTTTTGGTCTTGGGTACAACAGTTTAGCGACAATTTCTTCAGCGAATGTTTCTATAACCGCTTTAGAGAATGATAAAACCATACTAGAAAAAATCAAACAAATAACAATCCCCCAGGATTCAAAGTATAATCATCTTGAAAGAAACTATGAAAAAATAAAGAAAGCTGCTGAAAAGAGAGAATATTCTGATGAAAAAATCAAAATCAAAATAATTGTTGATGATGCGAGAAAAAGCATAAAGAACATTAAAGAAAAGTTTGATGTTTGTTTTTTAGATCCTTTTTCCACGAAAAAGTGTCCGGAATTATGGACAGAAGAGTTTTTTAAAAATATTAGAAAAGTTATGAAGAAAGATGCGGTATTAACAACTTATTCCTGCGCAACCCAAGTAAGAAAAAATCTTGAAAAAGCAAATTTCAAAGTGGAAGATGGACCTTGTATAGGGAGGAGAAGCCCCTCAACAATAGCATATGCAATATAGCAACGTTTTTATATTACTATTTTCTCTTTCGTCTTATGGGCCCGTGGTCTAGTCTGGTATGACGTTGCCTCGACACGGCAAAGATCGCCAGTTCAAATCTGGTCGGGCCCACCATTTTAAAATGGATTCAGAACTCTACAAAAAAACACTTTTTACCATAATTTTCTTATCTTTGATTATGGTCTCTTTCCTTATAATCAAGCCGTTCCTGACTGCTTTGTTAACTGGGCTAGTTTTCTCATACCTATTCTACCCTCTGTACAGATACCTAAAGAAAAAATTAAAAAGAAAAAACCTTGCTTCGTTGATAACAACTTTACTTGTCGTTTTGATAGTCACTTTACCTTTGTTTTTTGTTCTTGATAAGATATCAACAGAAACCTACACAAATTACATCCTTTCTAAACAAAAATTATCTACTATAGGAGTTAATGCTGCGCAGTGTGAACCTGCTGACAAATTTTCATGTAAGATCATGGATTATATGGATGGACTTTCAAAAAATCCACAGCTAAAATACTATGTGGACACGACCGTATCCGGTGTCACGACAAAAGTGACTGATGGAATATCAAACATACTATTTTCCATACCGGTTTTCATACTACATCTATTCATCTTCCTTTTTGTGCTGTTTTTTCTTTTTAGGGATGGAAAACTTCTCATAAACAAGGTTGAAAGAGTGCTTCCATTGAAAAGAGAGCATAGCAAAAAAGTGTTTGAAAAATTGAATGAGATGACCTATGCAGTAATCTATGGGAGCATAATCATAGCAATCATACAAGGAACTTTGGGAGGAATTGGATTCTTTATCTTTGGAATCCCTACACCTTTGCTGTGGGGTATTGTTATGAGTTTTGCTGCGTTAATCCCTTACATCGGATCATCAATAATCTGGCTTCCAGCTTCTTTGTTCCTTATCTTTAATGGGTATGCAGATTTTGACACAGCTCTGATAATAAAAGGAATTTTATTGATTTTTTACGGGATATTTATTGTTGGAACCATAGACAACATCCTGAAACCCAAGATTATTGGGGAAAGAGGAGGCTTACATCCGGTTGTAGTTTTATTGGGGGTTGTGGGAGGCCTAAAACTTATAGGATTTATAGGGGTTTTAGTGGGGCCGATTATTCTAGCAATATTGGTAACATTCATAAAAATTTATGAAGAAGAAAAATCATGATAAAAAAAATAGTTCTACTGGCAACACTCTTGTTAGTTCTTTTGGTGTCAATTCCTTCAATTTTTTCAATCTATCAAGAAATTTTATACTCCGGAGAAATAAAGGATGACACAAAAATAAATATTTCAGGTAAAGAATTTATGTTTAGCATAAATTCGGAAGGAAGCAAAGTTTCTGTGAGTATAGAGGGGGAGGGATACATCATAAATAACAATGAATGTAGGATAAAAAACAATATTAATGTGTGTATTGACAATCTTGCTTATTCGCATAAAAATTTTACAACTTTTCTGGATGTGTATAAGGCTCAAGTAGATGTCTATCAAATAAAATCTGAGATAGATATTGAAGTTGCTACAGGAAAAGAAAATTTATTGATAGGAGAAGTAGTTACCTCTTCGTTTTCTCTGGAAAATTTGGGAGATATAGCTGCTGAAAATGTAGTTGCAAGCATCAGCCTTCCATCCAATCTGGAACTAGTAAGTCTAGAAGGGTGTAAGAAAATTCTGAATAAACTGGTAATAACTGGGAACGTTAATGGTAAGCAAATAAAGACGTGTTCATTTGATTCCAAAGCTCTTTACGAAGGAGATTTTGTCTTGCAAGCAAACGTGTCTTATTTTAATGGAGGGAAATCTGTCCAAGAGTCTTCTAGTAAGATTTTAGGAAAGGTTTACCCTTATGCCATTAATTTTAGCAAGAACACTCAAAAAACGAAATTTGACATAGGAGAGAAATTTAACATGACAATTGTAGTAGAAAACACTAATAGCGAATATGAAATTGATGTGAAAACATTTAACCTAGAAATTCCTAGAGGGATTAAGATAATAAAAAAGTCAAAAGACATGAAGAACACAAACGGAAGACTAAGCTGGAATGGATTTATTTTACCAGAAGAAAACAAAACTTTTGATTTTGAACTTCAGAGTTTTACATCAGGAGAATATGGATTAAGCGTAGAATCTAACTACAAGATTGACAGTTTTCTTAGAAACTCCAAAAAAGAATTAGACATAGAAATAAAATGTGATTGTTTGGAAATACTCAAAGAAATACCAAAAAATATTGAACCTGAAAACCCGAAATATGTGAAGATAGGACTATTTAATCCCAACCAGGCTAATTCATTCAAAAACATTCAAGTAAAGTATACTAGCGATATTCCCGGTCTCAAAGAATCATCTAAAACTTACGATTCTTTAAACACTGGGAAATTGCTGAGTATCTTGAGTACTGAAATTAAACCTTTAACGTTAGATAGTGTTTATCAGATAGATCTAACTTTGGATTATCAATCGGAGTTTGGTGAATTTTTTTCTTTGGAAGAAAATATAGTAATTAAAGCAGGTAATGGAACCGAAAAAGAAAATAATACTCCGGATTTAAGTCTAGTTGAACAAAAACCAGATGAAAAACAGGAAATTGTTTTACCATCTACCCACAATCCTGTGGAAGAGACCGTTCAAGATCTTGATACAGCTCTGGAAGAATCAGAAGAAATACTCCCTTTAAATACTAATAAACAACAAATAGGTTGGATGTACTATCTAATTGGAATAATCCTTGTTTTTGTTCTGGTATTTGTTGGAATTAAGAAATTTGGAAAAAAACCAGAATCAAGTTCTGGAGATTTAAACTTAGAAGAAATAGAAAAAGCCCTAAAGGAAATTAAGAAATAGAAAAACTACTCCCTCTAAAATATTGATAATTCCTACTATAAAAACCGAAAAGTAAATAATCAGATGATTGTTTACTAGGTAGTATAAAACTATTAGGGGGTAAATATGGGAATGTTTACTGAAGACGCAGAACACTTTGCAATAGCGAAGTCGTGTTTGAAACAATGCATAGCTGTACATGATGCGGAGAGTACTGATAATCCTGAGATGAACAAGCAAATTGATTCTAGTTTTTTTTCCGCATTTGAAAAGGGAGTTAAGAACTGTAAGTGGATTATTGGTTCTAAAAAATACGGGGAAGAAGCATGGCAAATAAGAGTCAAGCTTAATATGATTCACTGTTCTATGTTTATGGATGATCATTATAGAAAATCTTCCCTAAAACACGCTAATACCCTAGTCAAAAAATTTCCAGATAACCTTGAAAATTGGGAGATAAGAGCAATGGTTGGTAAGGTATTAGATAGAGAGGATATAGTTGAGGAAAGTATGCGTAAGGTCAATGGAGAAGAAGAACCAGTAAAAGATGAAAAGGAAGAAGAAAGTTGGTGGTGATTGAATGGATAAACAAGGAAAACAATCATTAGCTATTTTTGGGTTAGCTAGTGGTTCTGGGATTGTTGGAGTTTTAGGAGTAATGGGAATGGCTTTAATCTATTTTGATATCTTGCCTAATGCGGGTAAGATTGCTATAGCTGGGGCAGTTATAGGTGGAATAATTATGATGATACTAGGAATCATTGGTATCATTATGAGAATGGCTAAATGAAAGAAGAAGAAACATTGAATTTTGACATTGAGAAGGTTTTAGATGAAGGTATAGGACGTGTAAAAAAAGCACCAGTAGATACTGAAACACAAGGAAAAGGGAATACTGGAAAGTGTGAGAAATGTAAAATTGAATGGAAGGATGCTAAAACAGTACATTATGACTTTACACACAACAAATATTATTGTGAAAAATGTGGGAAAAAGTTTCCATTAGACACAGGACATAAAGGGAGTAGGATTATTTGACACCGCCGAAAGACACTAACTTCTAATCAGAAAATAGCTGAGGGGGTACAGAAATAAAAACGCTGCGACCCGGATTTGAACCGGGAGATCCCGAAGGAAACTGGCTAACCTGTATTGAACTCAAGGCTTACGCTCCAACCGAATTAACGGATTGAATCAGCGCAATGCCAGATTATGCGATCGCAGCATGAGAAATCCGAATTAAGCTTTTCTTAAATAACTTTCGTATATAAAAACTATTTTTTGGGAGGCAACAGGATTGGAACTCCCTGTTTTATGAGGTATTTTTCGCTGCACTTTACACATACAAGTTGTTTTTTGTCTTTTGAGTAGCGTAAAGATGCCAAACATAAGGGACATGCAAGAATATTGAATAAATCTTTAGGTATCGGGTCTTCCATCGTCATTAAACAGATCAGTTCCTTTTAAATATTTACCGTAAGCTTTATATAGTACTGGGAATTCCTATTTATAAACATTATTATGTTATAATTAGTATATTACAAAATTATGTTTACATAAGGGGGTGTAAGTATTTTAAGTTTACGATAAGTACTTACTACGCAAACCTATGGTAAGCAGGGGGAACATCAAATGGCAGATTTAATCAAAAAATGTCCGGAGTGTGGCGGAATACATCTTAATTGGAATAAAGAAAGAGGAGAGATTATTTGTAAGGATTGCGGTCTAGTTATAGAAGAAAAAATGGTTGATTTCTCTCAAGAATGGAGAGAATTTGATTCTGACACAGGAGAAAGTAAGAGAAGAGCTGGAGCTCCAATGACATACACTCAGTATGATCATGGTCTCGGAACCGAAGTAGGACAGAAAGCAGACCTTTTCAAACTAGGCGGAAAAGATCGTAATAAATTCTTTAGATTAAGAAAATGGCAGTATAGAATATCCACTGCTATTGAAAGAAACCTAAAATTAGCATTAGCTGAACTGAAAAGAGTTTCCTCATACTTGAAATTACCTAAATCTGTAGAAGAAGAGTCAGCAAGAATCTACACGATGGCTGTACAAAGAGGCCTAGTGAGAGGAAGAAGCATGGAATCAGTTGTTGCAGGAGCCTTATATGCTGCTTGCAGAAGACATGACGTTCCAAGAACCTTAGATGAGCTATCAGAAGCTTCCGGAATCGAGAAAAAAGAAATTGGAAGAACATACAGGTTTGTAACTCGTGAACTAGGTATAACAATCTTGCCAAGTAATCCGGCTGATTACATAGCAAGGTTCTCTTCAAGCTTAAAATTGAGTGCAGAAACACAAAGCAACTCAATAGAGATACTGGAACAAGCCCAAAAAGCAGAACTAACTAGTGGAAGAGGTCCAACAGGGATTGCTGCAGCTGCTTTATACGTATCAGCTTTACTGCATGGTGAAAAGAGAACCCAAAGAGAAGTTGCAGATGTGGCTGGAGTAACGGAAGTTACCATCAGAAACAGATACAAAGAACTTCTTGATGAGTTAAAGCTCGATAAAGAGCTGAAGAAAACCAAAAAAGGAAAGAAGAAGTAAACTAAAATTTACACAACTTTTCCTTAAAATTCTTTATTTTATTGTTTTTTATTTCTAAACCTTCTTTTCTTAGCATTTGAGCTTTTTTCTTTAATCCATGAGCAAAGCCATGCAAGTGTCCATTAGAAGCAACAACTCTATGGCAAGGAACCATCTTCTTAGAACTTCCAATTTTTGACAAAGAATAAGGGTTCTTATTCATAGCACTCCCGACAGCACGATAAGCCTTGCTATTTAGCTTTTCAGCTATCACTTTGTACGTTGAAACTTTACCTTTAGGGATTTTTTTACAAACTTGGTAAATTTTTTCTTCAAATTTCGTTGTCATTTTATAAATACCCATAACTCATATCTCCTTCACTGGTACGGTAGGCCTCCACTATATGAAAATCGAGATTAAAATATTCTCCAAACATTACTTCAAATAAGACTCCATTATTGCTTCCCCACCAGCCATAAAACAACACCATTTCAGTTTTGTTTTCACTTTTGAACGAAGTTAAGCAAATGTTTTTAAAATTACTCTGTGAATAAATAAATGAGGTTCCATCAATTTCTTCTGATACTTCAAACTCATTACATGTCCTTTCTAAAGGGGAGGGTAAAACTACTGGACCGGATACAAGAATTCCAGCTGCAACAGCCCCCAGTATTAGTTTATTTCTCATTTCATCTCTTTTAAGATTTCTTCAAAATGTTTGTTATTTTGCTCTCTTTTGTAACTCTTCGCTTTATCTATGAGCGTTTTTTTATTTATTTTAATGTTTTTTGAATCTAAAGTATCGGCTATGCTCTTGGAAGTAAGATAATCACAAAACTGAGTTATGTTAGCGGGATTTATAGTATATCTAGAACGTTCAAAATCAATAAGTATTGGATTGTTTTTTTCAATTAAGATGTGCTTGTGTGGATGAGACATCTCTTCTTTGTTGATTTTTAATTTATCAAGAATGAAAAGCTGTTCCAACATTTTTTTTATTACCGTAATGATAGATTTTTTATTGTTTTTTCCTAAAAATTCCTGAAAAGAAATGCCTTCGATAAATTTGTAAGCAAAAAATTCTTCTCCATTAAAGATTATCTTAGGTCCAATATTCTTTTTGTTCAGTTTTTTAAGAAAATTAATCTCATTTTCTACTCTAGAAATAGCATCGCTTTTTGGATTCTTTACTTTTATTGCTACTTTTTCATTTTTGAGGGTTCCAGTATAGATGAAACCTCTCTTGCCCTTAGAAAAATACTCGATATTTTCTATCTTGCTTTCTATTTTTTTCAATAAAACACTTTTTTTTATCTTATAAACAAATAAATCTTCAAAGAATATGTGTTGTTTTCCCAATAATTCAAATTCTAACAGATTTCTTTGGATAAATTCATCAACTTTATTTTTTTTTGTTAGGGAAGAGAACAACAACAAAATAACCCCTTCTTTTTTTAGATAGTTGTTTGCATTATCAAGAAATTTTTCTACAACTTCATATCCTTGTTTTCCACCTTCTAAAGCAACATCTCTTTCTTTTAATTCCTGAGGCAAATAAGGAGGATTAAAGATTATAGTATCAAAGGTTCCTTTAACATTTTTGAATAAATCAGAAACAAGAAATTTTATTTTTTTATCTTTTATAGAATTCTTACAATCATCAATAACTTTTTTTTGAATGTCCACAGCTAGAACAGAATTAACTTTTTTGTTTTTTGCAGCAGCTATTGCTTGTATTCCGGAACCAGTTCCAATTTCCAGCACTGAACCAGAAGAATGTTCTCTTACAAACTTTTCTAGCAATTTGCTGTCTTCTACAGGTTCATATATTTCTGACATAATCAAAAGAAAACAAGGATTATTTAAAAAACATGACAATTATTTAGAATTAACAACTTCCATCAGTTTATTTACAAGTTCTTTTGGCTCTTTAGAATAAACAATATTCTCTTTTTCACCATTTTTATTACATACCTCAGCAATTTCTTTAATCATTTTAGTAATCCCTCCAGAACCTTCTAAAATTCCAATAGGCTTGTTTTGTGCTAGAGCTATTGTGAACTCATTTAATGTTCCAGTCTGGCCTCCAACTATTATTACTGCATCCGCTTCACTAACCAATGGAAAGTTTCTTGCAGGAATCCCAAGACCTGTAAAAGAAAGCTGGGTAAAGTTCTCATCAGGGAAATTATAAATTTCTTTATGATTTTCCAGATTTTTTGCTGGGCTGACACCTATCACTTTCCCACCATTAGAAAATGCGCCCTTTGCCGCTTCATGAGGATAACCCAAACAAGAACCAGTCAAGAGAAGAAGATTGTTTTTTGCGATCTCTTTTCCAATATCAAAAGTTTTTTTTGCTATAGAATCATCCATAGAATTCCCAGAACCACAAACAGCAACTTTCATCTAAAAATCAAACAAGAACAAGTTTTTATTTCTTTTTCTTTTTAGTACCGCCTCTCATCAGTTTAATCTCTTCTTTTAACAACCGAGTTTCTTCAATATGCTCCTTGATTATTATGCTTAACTCTTCCTTAATACTTTCATTACTATCTGTAAGAATTATCACAAATATTAGTAATAACCATAAAAAGATAGCTGTCAAGAATTCCCAGGTAAGACCTGTCTGTTGGTTTTGTGTTGCTTTTATCAGCCAAAATCCGACTAGTCCTACAGCAATACCCACAACTAACAATAACTTCTCAAATAAAGTGGGTTTTCTAATGTTTTTAGCTATCATGATCACTCTTTTTGTTTTTTATGGTTTAAAAAGTTTTTCTATTCCAAAGCTTTGACCATTTCTTCAGCGGATTTTTTGATGTCTTTGGAGTTGTACAAAGCACGGCCAACAATAGCATGCCATTTTCCGGCAGCTTTAGCGGATTCAGTTATGTCTCCACCTTGAGTTATCAATCCTGGAGAATAGAAAACAGGAGAGATTCCTTTATTTTCCAAAAATTCCCTATACTTTTTAATCTGTTCTGGTTTGTTGCCTGGAACCACAAACTCAACAACTCCCAGATCGGAAGCGATATCGTAGATTTTTAATGATTCTTCTTCGCTGATAAATCCGCCTTCTTTTTCCGAGAAACCAGGATGTGTCATTTCTCCACCGACAATGACACCTAGACCTGCTTTCTTACAAGCATTTATCCAAGCTTTTTCTGTTTCAGGACCCATAACCGGGAAAAGAATAACGGCATCAACTCCTTTAACAGCAGCAGCAAAATTAGTCCCCATTTCCGGAATATCAGTTGCTGCTTTTTGATGATCATAAATAATTGGAAGTTTAGTGTGATCTCTGATTGTTTCAACAACTTTTGGAATGCTAAATTTCAAGCAAAGCTCAAAACCAATCTTGTAAGCACTGATTCCAGAAACATTACAAGTTTCCTTAACCAGTTCAGAAAGCTTTTCTAAAGTATCCACATCACAACTGGGGATGATTGACCTTTCTTTGTTGATTATCATTTTGTTTCCCATTCCTCTGGATTCTGATTCCATACTAAAACAATTTTTAATTCTTCTTCAGATATGTAACTTATTTCCTTTGCAGTCCTCACTAAAGTTGAAAAATCAGTCAAAGTAATAATTTTACAGTTTCCTTCCTCAAATATCTTTCTGGATTTTTCAAGTTCATAAGTAAAAATTGCAAGCACACTAAGAACTTGAGCTTTTGCGTTCCTTGCTGCTTCAACAGCACCAAAACTACTTTTTCCAGTACTTATTAAATCCTCGATGATAACAATTTTTTTGCCTTCAACAGATGCACCTTCTATTTGCTTGCCAGTACCGTGACCTTTTTTATCACTTCTGATGTAACACATTGGTTTATTGAGCCTCTCAGATATCCAGGCAGCCCAAGGTATACCTGCAGTTGAAGTTCCGGCAACTACATCAAAATCAACACCTTTTAGAACTTCAAGATAACTATCAACTATTTTTTCCCTTTCTTCAAGAATCCCTATCAAGATGCGATTATCACAGTAGATAGGACTTCTGATTCCGGAAGTGTAAGTAAAAGGATCTTTAGGATTTAAGGTAACTGCTTTGTTCTCTAGCAATATCTTTGCAATGTCTTCTTTATTTGCCATACTCAACTTCTCTTGCGCTTATTTTATTAATTTTTCCATTATCAAAAATAATTTCTCCAAGAACTATCGTCATGATAGGCCATCCTTTCAGGTTCCAGGAATTGAAAGGACTCCAAGAACATTTAGTAAACAATTCTTCATTCTTAACTTCTTTTTCTAAATCTAAATCTATTATGGTAAGATCAGCATCGTAACCTTCTTTGATGAACCCTTTATTTTTTATCTTGAAAATGTTGGCAGGATTTTCGGAGCACAGCTCTATTATTTTATTCAATGTTATCTTATTTTCATGCATTGCATTAAGAAGTAACGGGAGCAGGGTTTCACAACCTGGAATCCCAAAAGGATAATTAATAGCAAGTTTTTCTTCCTTAGTGTGAGGAGCATGATCTGTTCCGATAGTATCCACAGTTCCATCTTTAATACCTTTCCACAATGCTTTTTGATCACTTTTTGTTTTTAAGGAAGGTTTCATTTCTCCAAAAGCTTCTAAATTGTTTAAGTCATCTTTTGTCAAAAAAAGATGTTGCGGAGAAACTTCCACATAAACATTATTCTCGATAGATTTACTCTGAGTATCATCCAATTCCTGTTTTGAGCTAATATGGCAAAAGTAGATTCCATTATCTCCTTTTTCTATTAAGTCTAAACACCTTTTTACATTCTTTTTTTCTGCATGAACTGCGATGAATTTGTTGCTTGTAAATATTTTTTCTAAAACCTGATTGTCATTCAACAGCAGGTTCCCAGTGGTGTGATCCATGTAAACTTTTACTGCGGGAACATTAGACGCTTTTTCTATTTCTGATAAGTTGTCAGCATCACACCCAAAGTACAAACCATAATTAACAACGCTTTTTCTTGCAGCTTTCCTTTTCTCATCAAGAACTTGTAAGTTGTTAACGGGAGGGAGGGTATTAGGCATGTCCTGGATAGTGGTTATACCCCCAGCAGCTGCCGCCATGCTTCCTGTCAGAAAATCTTCTTTATGGGTAAGACCTGGATCACGGAAATGCACGTGAGGATCTATCAACCCAGGAATAATTATCTTGTTAGAAGCATCTATAACCTTATCAGCTTTTACCTCGGAAGAAGTTATTTTTGTTATCTTGTCTTTTTCAATAAAAATGTTTTTACTAACTAAATTACCTTCTAGGTAGACTTTTCCGTTTTTTATCAACAAAGACATTTTTAGGTTGGTGTAGCATGATATTCTTGCAATGAAACCTTTCTTCCGCTTTTTAGTCTTGCACTGTTGCCAAACTCTGGCATCTTCAAAAGTTGTTTGGAGGTAAACACCGGACCATCAACACAAACTATTTGATCATCAACCATGCACTTACCACAAACACCAAAACCACAAGACATGTACCTTTCCAAAGAAGCTTCACATTCAACTTTATTTTTTTTGCAGATGTTGAAAACTTTTTCCATCATCACTTCTGGACCGCACGTATACACCTGCTTTATTTTTTTTTCTTTCAAAGCCTTTTCCAGAAGAACAGTATTAAACCCTTTAAAACCAGAACTTCCATCATCAGTTGCTATTTCCAAATTATTTTTTTTGTATCTTTTTAGATAGATAAGATGATTTTTGGAACGTGCACCATAGATTATAAGAGGATTTTTTAGTTTATCGATGAGTGTAGAGACAGAAGACATGCCGACTCCTCCTGCTATAACGCAAGCATTTTTCTTTAAAGAAAATCCTTTGCCGTACGGACCCCTGATTCCTAGTTTATCTCCTGGTTTTAATTTTTCTATTGCCTTTGTAAACTTACCAACAGCCTGAGATGTGAAAGCAAACTCTTTTCTTGTTTTATAGGATATGGCCATCGGTTTCTCATCTACACCTGGAAGATATACCATGATGAACTGACCGGGTTTTGAGTCTATAGTTTCATTGAAGAAAATAGATTTTTGTCCTAAACCTTCATTCACTATCTTGCTTATTTTTAATATCCTAGGAGCATTTTTATTTATACAATTCATTTGTGTGCAATACCTCTTATTTCCCTCAAATTCTTGATCTTATTTTTTTTCATCCACGTTTCCATTTCTTTGCATATTTTTTTGAAGACACTGGGGCCTCTATAGTAGCAAGCAGTTCCCACTCCAACTAAGGTTGCTCCGGCCATAACCATTTCTATGGCATCTTTTCCGGTTGTTATGCCTCCAGTACCGATTATTGGAATCTTTACCGTTTTATAAATTTCATAAACGCACTTGATGGCTACTGGTTTTAGTGCAGGTCCGGAAATCCCCCCAGTCTTTGCCTTCAGGATAGGTTTCCTAGTGTCTGCATCAATAGACATTCCGGTTAAGGTGTTGATAGCAGTTATTGCATCTGCACCAGCCTTCTCAACGGCTTTAGCCATAACTTTGATGTCATAAACATTAGGGCTTAATTTTATCGATACTGGAATTTTCCCAGCATTTTTTTTACATATCTTAGTAACTTTAGCTGCTAGACTAGGAGAATTATCATAATTTTCCCCATAATGTATGTTTGGGCAAGAAATGTTCACTTCAATCATTGCAGGGTTCAAGGAAGCAATTTTTTTTGTCACCTGACCAAATTGTTTTAGAGTATATCCATAAATGCTGCCAATAACTGGAACACTTAGATCATCCAATCTCTTAAAATCTTTTAATGCACTATCCATGCCTTGTCCCGGAAGACCAACTGCGTTAAGAAAAACTTCTCCTTCATTAAACATGGTAGGGTTGTTATTCCCAGAACGTTCTTCATGACACAGAGATTTCATGGTAACGGCACCAGCACCTTCCCTACCCATACGATCTAATGAGGGCTTAGTTACTCCAAGAATTCCAGAAGCGAGAACAGTGGGATTTTTTAGTTTAACACCGCATATACTTGTTTTTAACATGTTACAATAAAGTTATATCTTCTCTACCCATTAATCTTTCACAATAATGACACTTTACCTTCAAAGGGGTTTTGTTTAGAACAGAGAATACTGTTTCTGCATCTTCTTTGTTGGTGATGCAATTAGGGTTCGAACATTTTATGGCTTTTTTTATCACATTTGGAAGAGCAACTTTCATTTTCTTCTTTACAGTATAATCTCTGATTATGTTGACAGTGGCATTAGGGGCTAATATTGCTATCTTATTCACTTCTTCTTGTGTCAAAGATTTATTTCCTATCTTGATGATACCTTTCTTTTTCATGCCTTTGCTGGAAAGGTTTGTAGCAACAGATATTGTTCCTTTAACATTTTTAAGGTTGAGAATTTTAGCAACATTAAATGCATCTTTGCTCGGAATGTGGTCTATAGCAGTCCCTTCTCTGATTGCAGATATTGACATTTCTTTTTTCATTTTGCTTTCCCCAATACTAAAGCTAGCAATGCTTTTCTTACAGGTATCCCATTAGCAGCCTGTTCAAAGTAGACGGCATGAGAAGTATTATCCAGACTTCTATCCATTTCATCAACTCTGGGAAGGGGATGTAAGATTTTCATGTTTTTTTTTATATGTTTTAGCAAGTTTGTGTCAAGTTTGTAGTATCCTTTGTACTTTTGGTATTCAACCGGATCAGGAAAACGTTCTTTTTGTATTCTGGTAACGTACAAGACATCCAGATTCTTGCTCACTTTTTGAAGATTAGATTCTGTGTAAAATTTTATTCCTTTTTTCTTTAGCTCATCCAAGTATGTTTGGGGCATTTGCAAGGCTGGAGGTGCTATAAAGTAGAAGGTTGTGTTAAAATGGGATAAAGCCTTAACAAGACTGTGAACAGTTCGTCCATACTTTAAGTCTCCTAGAAGCCCAACCGACAAATTATTTAGTGTTTTCTTGGTTTTTTGGATAGTGTACAAATCAAGAAGTGTTTGAGTCGGATGTTGGTTCGCACCGTCACCAGCATTGATTACTGGTTTAGAAGAAGCTTCCGCAGCCAATCTAGCTGAACCTTCAGTAGGGTGTCTTATTACCATAACATCACAGTACTTTTCCACTATTTTAGCAGTATCCCACAAGCTTTCCCCTTTTTCTGCTGAAGATGTAGAAGCGTCATCGAAACCTAAAACTTTTCCACCTAAACTTTCCATCGCGTAGATGAAACTTAATCTTGTTCGAGTAGAAGGTTCAAAGAATAATGTAGCTAAAGTTTTTCCTTTAAGCAGATTCGGATGAGGTTTTTCCATACGTTTTGCAATCTTGAGGATATTAAACAGATCCTGCTTCGAGAAGTCATTTATTGAGACAATATTTGGTTCCATCAAAAAAAATAGATACTAATTTTTGGTATATAAATGTTATGATTCCTAGTATAGCAATTTGGTTTCTAGAAGGTTTGGAATTTTAAAATAGAAAACTTAGAACTTGTGTTCTAAAATATAAAACAGTAGGTTTTAGTTTATAAGAGTTTTGGTAATTAAATAGGTTGTAACGATTTATAAAAATCATTTAAACTAGGATGACACATAACAAATTTTTTTTTGGAAAGAAAATTGTCCATCCATTTGTGGAATGAAAATACAAGTATTCCTTTAGCATTTCTTTCTAAAGAATCTTCAACTATGCTATCTAACAATTTAGACCCAACTCCGTGTCTAGTATATTTACTTATTTCTTCTTCTTTGCCACCACCATTAGGAAAAAAACTCAATAAATGAGCAACGTAATCATCAACTTTTAACCCTAAGTCTCTGAGCTGTTGTTTAACTGGTTCAGTATAGAATTTATCACATTTTTTTATTTCAACTCTGGCTGTTCCAAATGGCCTTTCCTCTGAGGGTTCCACTATGCAATTTATATTATTTCCAGAATAAGACGGAATAATTATTGGAGGAACGCTAAGCAGTTCTGCCATGAAAAGGGAGGGATTAGGTTTTCTTTTAAATATTTTTTCTGAAACTTGCTACTTCAAAACTGCAAAATAATCCTTAACCCTTTCCACAATAGAATTAAGATAAAAACGTGCTATTTTTTCCTCAAATATTGTTGATAGCTTTTCAAATTCTGCAATACGATATTTTGTCTTAATTTTTTCAACAAGGAAAATATCTCTTAATCTTTTTAGCTGTCTTCTTATGTTGGAAGATGCAATTCCATGCATAGCCAATTTTCTTTTTTTTCTTGAATCTATAACTTTTTTTTCAAGTTCCTCACTAGTAAGAAGCTCTTTCTTCTTTTTTGCTTTAATCAGAACATCAAGAATGTCCACAATGATGTCTCGAGAATCTCCGGGTTGTAATAAACCAATAGATAAACACAATTTTCTTACTAGTTCTCTTTCAGAAACCTTGGAAGGTTTTTCGTACCTTCTAAGAGTTATTTCTGCTAGGGGGATTTCTCTTGAAATAGTTTTAGCCATATTAAAAGTTTTAAGAATTAAATAGTATAAATAGGTTTTGATTAGTTATTATCCTTATTTTAAAATTCTCTCACTACCCACTGGACATTTACACGTGAGGTTTATATATCTAAGAATATCTCTAGTAGTCTATGCTATGTTTTAGAGAATTTAGAAAAGAAGATGAAAAAGCAGTTGTTTCAATAGTCATGGAACTAGAGAAATTTTATCCCTCTATTGACAAATGGGTAAATAAACAAATTAAAAAAATTATACAAAAAGAAGTAGAATGTTTGATTGTAGAAGTAGATGGGGAAATTGCGGGGTGTGCAATTTCAGGGATAGAGGAGAAAGGAATAAACACAGTTAAACTGAAAACATTCTACATCACAGAAAAGTATTGGGGATGCTCTTTTGGACCTTATTTACTTAATAGGGTTGTAGATTTTTGGATAGAAAAAGGGATTACTAAAATTTTTGTGACATTTGCCGAAGAGGAAGTAGAACTACTTCTTAACTATTTTAAAGAATATGGATTTTTATTAGATGGAATCTTCCCCTATAACTATCGAAAAGAAAAATCAGAGTATTACATGAGCAAATTGAATCTGTTTGATTCTCTGGACAAAACCCAGTTTAAGGACTTAATATTAAAATATTTATTCCATTTGAGAGGGTATAAAATATTGGAAGATCAAGAAGAGTATTGTATAGTTCAAAAATATGTTTATATCAAAGAAGCTTACAGAACTCTCTTGTTTTTTAACTTAAATAAAAATAATACTTCCACCATCATTTTAAAAAAAATCAAGGAATTAATGAAAGATAAAAACTGTTCTGCATCTATAGTTGTGTCTTATTATCCTTTAGACTCTTTTGGAGTGCCTAATATCAAGGTCATAGATAGCTATGATGTAGAGTCTTTTTTCTTTCCTCTAAACCTAAAAAAAGAAGAATTTGCAGGTTTTATTTCGACTGTTCAAAAGAATTATGCGGATAGAATATTATATGATGGGAAACAAACTTTATTGGACGCAGATAAAAAATCTTTGCGAAAAGAAAAAGTGTTTTATAAATATTCTAACCTTCCTAATGCTAAGAGAGGTCAGACATTTTTATTTTATGAATCTAGCCCTACTAGCGGGATAATTGGCGAGGGTAAAGTAAAGGAAATTGTGTTAGATAGTCCTCAAAACCTGTACAATAGATTTAATGCAAAAGGAATATTAAAGTTAAGTGAAATTGAAGAATATAAAAATAAAAAAGGACAAGTTATGGCTATTTCCATAGGAAAATTCGTAAAATATAAAAAGAAGATACCTCTTAAAAAAATACGTGAAATCAAAAAGAGGTTCAATCCCCAAGGTTCTTGGATGCTTACAGAAGAAGAACTCAATAAAATCCGCAAGGAAGGCAAATACCCCTACCCTTGTTAAAAGGCTTTCAAACATTCTTCAAAACCAAAATTCAGTTACACTTTATTCTGTAAATCCAGAATATTCTAAATTAATATTCTCTGGAGAAAAAAAAATAGAGTTAAGAAAGACACTTCCTAAAATAAAAAATAAATTAATTGCAATTTACGAAACTGCTCCAACAAAAAAAGTGGTGGGTTTTTGCGAGATATCTAAGTACCAAGAGTTACCTTTATCTAGTATTGGAAAGTTTGTAAAAAAAGCTAAAATAAACAAAAATTTTTTGTATAAATATTACAAAGGAAAATCTAAGTTTGTGGCAATAGAAATAAAAAAAACTCATAATTTCAAAAAACCTTTAACTTTAAACCAATTTTTAAATAAAGAATTCAAGGCACCTCAAAGTTATTCTTACATCAAGGATTTTAGTATCTCTTCTTTACCTCTGAGTGTTCTTTTTTAATTTGATTAAACTTTCTCAAGAAACAATTCAAATTCGTAATCACGAACTTTTTCCTTGTTGGAGTGTTTATGTTCTTTATTAGGATCTAACTCAGAAAGGGTCATGTGGGAAGCACCAACCTTTTCCTTTATTGTTGCGTACAAAGGCTTTAAGTCTTGAACTAGCTCAGCATCAGTTTTTACAAATAAAGAAATGCTATCCTGCTTTTGCAAACCAGCTTCCTTTCTCAATGATTGCACACGTCTCATTAGTTCACGAGCATAACCTTCTGCCTCCAAATCAGCACTAACAGACCTATTCAAATAAATAAAACCGGTCCTAAAATTGTTTTCGACATAAGGATCGGGAACTTCTCTGTTAACTATCAAATGCTCTTTTACAATATTGACATCTTCGTCATTTACTTTGATGGTGAACTTACCTTTTTCTTTGATGTGAGCTAAAATAGTCTCAGGGCTTTCAGTAGCCAACTTAGAAATAATTTGGGGAGCTCTCTTTCCAAAATCGGGTCCTATCTGAGAATAATCAGCCTTGATAGTTTCTTGGATTCCCGGCAAAGATTGTTGTACATCCAACTCTTTGATATTTGTTTGGTTCTTGATGATCCCTTTAAGTTTTTCAACTGCCTTTATAGTCTTCTCATCTTTCGTAACGATAACAACTTCTTGTAAAGGCCATCTCTGCCCTAAACTTATTTTTTCTCTTAAAGACAATATCCCTTGAGTTATATCACTTATAGTGTCCATATCATTTTCTAATTCTTTGTTGATTAAGGTATCATCATGCTCAGGCCAAGAACACAAATGGATGCTTTCTTCTTCTAAATCAAGTTCCTTTTTCAGATTTTGATACATCATCTCAGTTATGAACGGAACTATGGGTGAAAAAAGTTTCAAAGTGTTCATGACCACATGATACACAGTATACATCACAAAATGTTTTTTGTGCTTGTCAGAAGCTTTATCCCGAGAAAGTTGGATATAAACACGGCTCAAAGACAAAAATAAATCTTCAACAACCAAAGGGGCTTCATTTAGCTTATAAGCATCATAAAGTTTTGTGACTTTTTTTATTGTAGAATTTAATTTTGAGAATATGTAATCTTCTTCTAGAGAAAAACCCTTTTCTATCTTGAGGTCTTTAGGATTCAATCCTATGTTCTTATGTAAATCCAGAAGATAATTGTGTATATTCCACAAAACAGACAAGTTACGGTACTTAACCTTTAGATCATCAAAATTATAGTTTAAATCTAAACCGGGATTTGCTCCGGTAACCAGGTAATATCTTAAAGTATCAGCCCCATACTTGCTTATTACCTCTTCCGGTAGGATATAGTTTCCAATGGATTTGGACATCTTCCTTCCAGAAGCATCATTGATAAAGCCATGCATGTACGCAGCCTTGAAACTTTTTCTTCCCAAAGATATCATGGAAGCTACATGCAGCAAGTTAAACCAACCTCTTACTTGATCCTTGCCTTCTAGGATAAAATCTGCAGGAAAATACTTATCAAAAGCTTCCTCATTTTTTGGAAACCCTAAAGAATTCCAAGAAGCAGTTCCGGCATCTACCCAAACATCTAACACATCTTCAACTCTCCGATATTTTTTACCGTCTTTTTCTACAACTACTTCATCAATCCACGGAATATGGGGCTCATCTATTTTATTACCTGAAAGTTCTTCTAACTCTTCAACAGAACCAATAACTAAATAATCTGCTTCATCATCAACATTTCTCCAGATTGGAAGGGGAGTTCCCCAGTATCTTTGCTTGGAAATGGAGTTATCTCTCAGATTTTCTAACCAAGAATTAAAGGCGTTATAACCAGCTTTAGGAACCCATTCTATCTCATTGTTTTCATCTATTATCTGTTTTTTTATATCTTCTACTTTAAAGAACCACTGCTTTGTTGTTCTGAAGATGACCGGTTCGTGAGATCGTTGTCCGTGAGGATATTGATGAGTTACTTTTGTTTCCGCAATCAAGTTTCCTGAAATTTTTAAATCATCTATGAACATATGGTTGTCTTTGATAGCATGTCTTTTTGAAAATTTTCCCATGTTATCTGCATAATGTCCATCTTCTTGTACAGTGTTCCAAGGCTTTATTTTATTGCGATGACCAACTTCATAATCTTCCGGACCACAACCTGGAGCCATGTGAACTAAACCAGAACCGGAGCTAGTATCTACAAATTCTTCTGACATGACAACCGTATGAACTTTAGGACATTCTTTTTTGATGGCATCGTAATGTTCTTTTAATTCATCCTGGAATGGATGAACGTACTCAGTTCCTTCTAACTGTTTTCCTTTAAACTCTTCAACAATCTCAAATTCTTTTTCTGCAACACTTTTAATAAAAACAGAAGCAAGAGCTTTTGCAACAATCCAAGTTTCATTTTCTACTTTACATTTTACATACTCAAACTCAGGATGCACCATTATTCCAAGATTAAAAGCTATCGTCCAAGGAGTTGTAGTCCATATAACCAAGAATTCATTTTCTTTGCCCTTAACTTGCATCTTCACAAATATGGACCTATCGGTAACGTCTTTATACTCAAGTTCATGTTTCGCCAATGCCGTTTGATGGGCCCAATCCCAAGCCATGCTTCTAAGACCTTCATACAATCTTCCTGCTTCATGAGCTTTTTTTACTAACCACCATTCACCGGTGATGTAGTCTCTGGACACAGACTGGTAAGCATTGTCAAAATCCATCCAGACTCCAAGTTTTTTGAAGTCTTCATTCATTATCTTAAGATTTCTTATTGAAAGGTCTTTGCAAGCTTTTACGAACTTATCAACTCCAAGATTCTTTATTTCTTCTTTAGTGGATATTCCAAGTTCCTTTTCCGTTGCATTCTCGGTTGGAAGGCCGTGCATATCGTATCCTGCACGATCAATAGTCTCAAAGCCCTTCATTCTTTTATATCTAAGGATAGAATCTTTGAGAGATTTGTTCCAAGCTGTACCTAAATGAACTTTTCCGGAAGTGTACGGAGGTCCATCACAAAAATAGAATTTTTCTTTTCCTTTATTTTTCTCGTTAGCTTTTTCGTATATTTTATTTTCTAACCAGAACTTCAATATTTCACTTTCTTTCTCTAAAGGAGTGTACTTTTCCATCCTTTTCAGGAATAATAATGCTTTTTTAAACTTTTACCATAGAACCAGCTATTTTTTGTCCTTAAAGAAAGATTCTTTTGTAAGTTTTAAGAAGATATTGCTTAGGTTTATGAGTACGTTTTTCTGTTTTTTATGTAGGTTATCAAGGTCTTGCTGTTTTTTCCTGAAATTCTGCTCTATAACAGCCTTTATGTCTATTGAAAGCCCGCTCTGAAGTATTTTGGAATGCACATCTTCTAAACTATTAATTTTTTTCTTTAGCTTATCTAATTCATCAATGATGGAATTTATGCCATGATACTTATTTTTCATTATCTTGGATACAATTTGTGTTGCTTTTTTTCTATCATTTCTTAGCATCTCTGCCCTAAGAAGATTAACGTGATAGCACAAACTTCCTAATTGTTCATTTATTTCCTTCTTTTCTCTTATCTCTGAGATTAAAATTCTTGATTCCATGAAAAAATCATTGTTTATGTGCATTGAACTATCTCCAAAAAAGCTTCCTTTATCCAATTCTTCAAACAAAATTTCAGATTCATACAACTCTTCAAGTTCATTCTTTATCTGCTCAAAATTCATTTCCTTAAAATCAGAACCTTTTTGTAGGTCTGACAGGTAACTATAAAACTCATTATTTTCCATTTTTTACCTTCTCAATCGTAACTCTCACTAGATCTTCTTCCTTTAACTTTAACAATCTAAGAACTTCTTTAGGTAGGTTGATGCCTAAGCTTGTACCAGTTTTCCTTATTGTTTTTAGGAATCTTTCTTCCATCTTATAAAATAATATATAGAATTATTAAATAAGATTAAGAGTATTTAAGATTATTGGTTTAATTAACCAGAATCTGTTAACATAATAATTTTCCTTGGGATGACTAATTCAGTTACTATTTTGGAAACTTCAGAGAGAGTTGTTGCAGATGCATCTTCTCTTAGGCTATTATCTACTTCTCCATAATCTTCTTCAGAATATTTGCCTTCTTTTTTTCTTATACCATATGCTATCCCTGCCCTTTTTGCAGCAACAATCCCATATGGTCGGTCATCAAGCACAAAACTACCGGATGAGTTGATGCCTAGTTCAGCTATAGCAGTCTCCACTAACTGCTTTTTGCCTTCTTCTTTATTGGATGGATCTTCCAAGACATAGACAAATTTACCATCTTCTTCGTTTTCTGAAAAATATTTTAAAATATTGAGTCTTCTTAATTTATCTATTTGTTTTTCTGTTCTTCCCTGAGTCACCACACAACTTCTGAATTCTTGTTCAACAAGGAAATCAAGAAACATAGTTGTTTCTGGTTGAGGAACAACCAAATGGTTTCTGGTGGAATGATAGGAGGTTACACCAATTCCCACAATCTTTTCTGCTGCTCCTCCAGATAAACCATAAGCCTCACATAGCTGATTAAAATGATCCAAAGCATTGGGGTCTTTTTTTCTTATTCCCATAAGTGTGTCAAAAGCTTCTTTTTGGTCTGCAGGAAGCCCAGACATCCTCATAGAAGACACAGAATTACCTATAGCTCTTTGTGCATAGGATGAAGTATCAAACAAGGTGTTGTCTAAATCTAAAATTGCTCCATTATACATTGTCAGGAGGGGTCACATACCATTTATAAATTTTCCTTTCTTAACTACTTTAAAGTAACTATTTAAAGAATCCTTCTAGCTTTGTCTGGTCTTTTGATTCAATAAGCTCTTCTTTTTTATAACCAAAAACATTGAAAATACGTTCAACAGCAGGAACTACTTGATGGTTTATATAATAATCTTGGTCATATTCACCTTCCTTTATTTCATCAGGAAGTCTTGCACGATTCCGGATGATATCGGATCCGGGTGTAACAACAAATTGGATGGATGAACCTGGACCAATATTTTCTCCCCTATTTTTTAATCTCTGAGCAACTGCAACATGAGGGCCTTTAGCATCGTACTCTTCTATAGGCTTTTTGAGTTGAGTGGAGATAATGACCTTATCAAGAGGTATTTTTTTATTTCTTAGATCATTAATAACACCCTTAACATATTCAAAAGCCTTTTTGTTATCATGTTCATTTAGAATTATTTCAAAAACCTTCTCTTGAGTTTCCTTAGATATAGTTGAAGTGTTTCTTCTTACACTCTCGAAACCTTTTATCTTTATTTCTCCTGTTTCTGAGGCTAACGCATATCTTTTTTTTGCACCTCCCTCTCCCATCTTCGCAGAAACAAAGATCCCTGATGGATAGAAACCATCAAATTCCAGTTCCATAAGCCCAGGAAGTTCTCGATTAATGTGTTCTGCGAACATTAAAGCGTCTTCTTTCTTTTTTCCATCCAAAGTAAGGAAAACAGAATCGGTATCAGAATAGATAACTTCGAACTTTTCTTTTTCCGCTTTACTAATAACCTGTTTAATGTAATATCTCCCATAAGCAGTTGTTGATTCTGCACAATCTAGAGAATACCATCTGGCAGCGTAAAAACCTAAATAACCGTAAAAAGAATTTGCCAAAAGCTTTAGAGCATTAGACCTTGCTTCCAAGATTCTATGTTGTTCCCCTTCATGGTCCTTAATTATTTCCTTGATGCGCATCCTTCTTGTTATAAGATCCTCAATCAAAGTAGGAATAAATCCCTTTCTTTTTTCGCAAAACCATCTATTTTGAAATTCCAGCGGAACTTTTTTTGCGGTTCCCTCACAACATGAACAGTTAAGAGTTCCAGGGCTGATATTATGAGAACCTATGATCGTAGGATACAAACTCCTATAATCAAAAACGGTTATGTCTTTGTATAATCCTGGCTTTGGCTCAAAAACAAAAGCACCTTTTATTCTGATAGACCTTCTTCTAATTAATTCTTTTCCGTGAGGTTTGTTAGGAGCTATTTGATTAAAAGCGGGAGATTGCTTGAGAAGATACCATTCTACTAGTTGAGAATAACCAACACGGTTAACATCATAGATTGGGAGATTGGTTATCTTGACCATCTCAATGATTGTTGGCATTAACTTTTCAGCAAGCTTATAAGCTAAAGTAGCATCATGAAGATTGTACTTGCAAAACTCGCCAAGTTGTTCAACATCAGTATCCCATATTTTTGATAAATCATCAAGGTTAACATCATGTTTTTTCTCGTTAAGGATTTCATGAGCGACAGAATCCAGATTGTACTTGTCTGTTGTCAAGGTACCGGCCATTATCTTTCTGATAAATTTGAAAACATCCAAATGGACAATACCGGTTATTTGTGCAGTCACGTTAATTGCTTTTTTTATTCTTAACTCAGATCCATCAAGACCTAAGTCCAGCTTGATCTTGTATTTATCGGCACGTGCTTTTATGTAAGGCATGTCAAAACCGTCAGAATAGTAACCGGTTATGATGTCTGGTTTATATTGCGCTATGGTTTCCTTGAATTTTTCTATGATGGTCGCTTCACTATCAACAAATTCAACATAATCTAAATCTGTCTTAAAGTGCTTCCACACAAAAACCTTTTTGATTCCATCTCCATGAAAAGCAAGCATTATTATTGGATTTTTTTCAGGAACTATTTCTTTGTGAGAAGGGGTGTAAGTTTCTATGTCGATGGCAAGAATCTTTGGTTTAGGAACTTTATCTGTTTCAGAAAGAACTATGGAAGATGCTTTAAATGAAGGAACCTTGAGATTAGAATTGATAAGTTCTCCTTCAACATCGTAAAAAGACATTGGGATGATGTTATGATCTATCATAAAACGTCTGACAAAAAGAATATCGTTCTCATTTATTGATTTAATTCCTTCTATAGTTTTTATTTCTTCTCGAAGAATCGGAACATGGGAGGGCAGTTTAGTGAAAATTTTTAAGGCGTTTACGTCTTCCCCGTAATACCTTTTTTTTACATTCTCCACTTTAAAAATTTTGATGGTTTCCCCTTCATTTTTCACCTCAAAACTTTCCAGCCTGCTTTTGAGATCCTGTCCGGTTTCGGGTATTAGGTAGAAGTAAGGAAGAAAATCTTCGTACAAAACACAGATTTGTTTATCTTCTGAGGTTTTGCCAAATAGATAAATAACCGGCTTGTTGTTTATTATTTTGTAGGTTGTATCTATCGGATAGAATCTTATCTTGTCCATAATCATGGGATGTCTTCTTGATTTATAAATATTGATGGGTTTTTCAATAACTTTAAATATATCTTTTCCACTATATTCTTTATGAGCAAAGAGTCAGAGTTTTTGGAAAAGAGCATGGAAACTTTTAAACCGGTTCAGAGATGCCCTAAGTGCAATAAACTTTCATTATCTTATGCGGATGGAAAATTAAGGTGTTCTGAGTGTAGTTTTGAAGAGAATATTCCTGAGATAAAATGATGAAGTTGATAGTATGGCAGTAATAACTTTACAGTAGTAAAAACAGAAAACTTTATAAAGCAAAAAAATCACTTTTAAAAGATGTATAAAAGACATAACAACTGGGATGAAGACAAGTTAGACATGCATAAGGGGGCTGGTTATGTCGGTCATTCCGATAGTACTCAAGAATATCACAAGAATGAAGTTTATGCGTCTGGTGAGGGAAGTACTGGAAATGATTACATGTCCCATTCTAAGGAAGAGGAAGACAAAGATAAAGACAAAGATGAACACGAAAGGAACATAGTTGATGCGGTTGAAGAAGAGGGGAAAAAACAGGAAGAAGAACTGGAACAAGATATCTTTCCCAAAATGAACACTCAGGAAATGCATCAACAATCTAATGAAAAAGAAGAAAAGCCCCAGAAAAAGAATAAATCCATAGAAGAAGCAATCAACAAAGCAATAAAAAAAGAAAAAGAAACAATATATTTAGGCTAAAATGTACCAAAATCAATATGCGGCGGGATTTGAAGTTGTTAGCAAGACAAGTTACAACATAGAATCTCACGGAGATCTTGCAAGTACGGCTTCTTATTTGGTAACTAATGATGTTCCAGACTATGCTGCTATGTTTTACTCTCCAAGTGAGCATGAAGCAATAACTTCAATAAAATATGGGAATTTTGATCCGGGTTATCATAACTTTAATGAAATGAGGGAGCATTTGAACAGCGATATTTTTGAATCTTACATACCCATTCAACATGGAGTTTCTGATGGGAATGGAAGGCAAGACAATTCTATGGAATCCATAAAAGAAATATTTCTTGAAAAGGCAAATAAAGAAGCCATGAAAGAAATAATACAAGCTCAAGAAATAGTAAAGAGAAGAAAAATAAAGATAGAGATAGAAGATACTTTTATTCTAAGAAAAAGAAAACAAACAATAACTCTTGAACAAGAAGAATAATTATTTAAGTTTCTTGTATTACTCTTAATTTATGGTTCATAAAACTCCTATTTATTTTTTTACACTAACCTTAACATCGATTCTTTACGTAATTATAATTTTCTTTTTTAATTTTAATCTTGTTGTGTTCGATGAAAGTTTCTACAAACAAGAATTCGCTAAGTATGAGGTTTATTCAAACCTAGAGGATCAGGATGTAGATAACATAAACAAAGAAGTTTTGCAATATCTTAAGTTTTCTGATGGAAATTTGCAGAATGAGTTTTTTACTGAACGAGAAAAATCTCACATGAAAGACGTGAAAGGCTTTTTTGATAACTCTTCTAGGATATATCTTGCCTCACTAGTTTCAATCGTTGCTTTATTTTTACTATCAATATTTTTCTTTAATTCAAACTTTAAATTAATAATCAAAAATGTCATTAGAATAATATTTTTTGGAAGCTTTTTGACCCTAATTATCTTTTTTTTGATTTTTATTATTTCAATAATAGATTTTAATTTCTTTTTTGGAAAGTTTCACGAAACTTTTTTCCCAGAAGGAACTTACGTGTTTAATCCAGAATTTGAAAAAATTGTAGTACTATATCCTGAAAACTTATTCTTTGATGCTTTAATCCTAATAATGAAAAATATAATTTTGTCGACGACAATTTTGTTTTTCTTATCTTTTGTTTTACTTTTAAAGATTTATAATGAAAATTTTATTCATAAAATAATCAAATTTTCCGTCGGAAAAAACATCAAATAGAAAGGTTTAAATACTTATTTTTGAAAATTAGTTTTAACAAAAAGGTGGTTAGTTCATATACAATGAGAGAATTCGGTCAGCATTTGACAATAGACGCTTCTAGCTGTGATAGAAAAAAGTTAGTGGATCAAAGTTTGGTTTATGACGTTCTTAATCAACTTCCAGAAAAACTTGGCATGACGAAGATGATACTTCCGCACGTTGTCAAGTGGATGGATCCTGGTGCAAAAGTTCCAGGTATTTCGGGATTTGTCATGATTGCAGAATCTCACATAAGCATACATACATTTCCTGAAAAAAATTATGTTTTTATGGATGTATTTTCGTGCAAGAATTTTGATGTTGATAAAGCAGCAGAACTTCTCTCCAAAGTTTTTGGAGCAAAAAACCATGTTAAAAAGGTAATAAAGCGAGGTCTTGATTTTCCGAGAAGCCATCCTGATTACATCTACCTTAAAACCTGATTCTAAAATTTGATAGTAAATCTATTAAAGAGATATTGATTCTAAGTTAGAAATTTAATATTAAAATGAACTACATAACATTCCCAAACAACTTTCTGGAGCTACCTGAACCATTGTCTAATTATGAAGACTCAAAAATAGCAATGCTTCCAGTGCCGTATGAAAAAACAACTACCTATCTGGGTGGAACAAAGGATGGACCTGAAGCCCTGATAAATGCATCACAGGCCATAGAATTCTATGATGAAGAAATAGACAAAGAAGCGTGTACGGCGGGAGTGTGTACATTAAACAATTTGGAGATTGAAGACAATGAAGAAAAAATGCAAGAATCAATATACTCTAGTGTTAAAAAAATTATTGAAGATAAAAAATTTCCAATAATCATTGGAGGAGAGCATTCGATAACTCCTGCTTGTGTAAGGGCATTCTCAGAAACCAACAAAAATCTTTCGGTGTTGCAGCTGGATGCGCATTGTGACCTTAGAGAAGAATGGAACGGAAGTAAAAATAACCATGCATGTGCAATAAAAAGATCACTTGATTATTGCAAGAAAGTGATTCCCGTAGGAATAAGGAGTGTATGCAAGGAAGAGATGGATTATATCCAGGAAAATAATATCAAAATTTTCTGGGACAGAAAAATACATGCTAATGATGATTGGATGGATGAAACAATTTCTTTGCTTTCTGATGAGGTTTACATTACAATAGACTTAGATGGTTTTGACCCGGCGTGGATGCCAGCAGTAGGAAATCCAGAACCTGGAGGGCTGCAATACTATCAAACACTAAGATTACTCAGAAAGGTTTTTAGAGAAAAAAATGTAGTGGGGATGGATGTTGTAGAATTATCTCCTAGAAAAGATGACGTCAGAAGTGATTTTGCTGCAGCAAAAATAATCTATAAGCTTATTGGTTACAAATTTTTTGATTTTAAATAAATTAATCAAGCATAATGTTTAAATACAAGTTTTGAAACAATTTTTTTAAGGGTGGAAGTATTGGAAATTATTAACGACGTCTTAAGCAATCATAAAAGCATAAAGAGATCCATCAAAAAATACGGGCACTTTGCTGAACACAATTTTCTTCATTATATGCATTGCGAAACACCAGAAGACAAAAATGTTTTCCTTGATTTTGGAAACGATAAAAAGGTTCTGATGCAACATACAGAACACCTTGGAAAATGGACCCTATTTCCATGCGGAATACTTGCTCCAGAGGAAGAAAGATTAAGCATCTTACTTAAAGCTGCAAATCACGTTTTAAAGAAAAAAAATTCTAAAAAACTCACTGTGGAAGTTTCTGAGGACCTAAGGAAGGGAATTTTACAAAAATTAAGAAAACCAAACGGATTAAGAGCATGTTCGTATTACTATATCCTTTACTGGCCTATGTACAAAATGGAATCCTGGGATCCTAAACTTAAAGGGAATAAGATGAAGAAACTAAGGAACATAAGCAATAGATTCTACAAAAAAAATAAGGTGAGGGTTAAGGATAGTAGAGATGTACCAAAAGAAAAATTGTACAAAGTTGTCAAAAGATGGCTCAAAAAAAGAAACATGGCAGACAGTGTTGAGGAAGACTACTATTTTAATCTCATAAACAGCGGGTTTAAGGGACTAGAATCAGCCAAAACAATTTATGTTAATGGAAATCCAGCCACAATAACTGCTGGATGGAAGATACCTCAAAGTAAAGATTATTATTCTGCTATAGGAATTGTAGACTATTCAGTATCTGGATTAGGAGAAATTGCTAATATAGATGATCTGAATAGGTTAAAAAGAGCAAAGTATGAATATGCAGATTTTGGAGGATCTGATAGGATACTATTAAGATTCAAACGTAAATTCAAACCGGAAAAGATATACAAAACATACACATTTTCAATAGTGAAAAAAAAATGATAACATTTCAAACTTATGGGGATGAATCGGAGTGTAAATCACTCTGGAACCAATATTCTTCAAAAAAGAATTTATGGGATGTGTGGAAATTTAGAAGATGTTTCCATACAAAAGCTTCTGAATTCAATTTTATACTTTGCTTTGAAAATGGAAAAGAAATAGGGCTGTTGCCACTCACCTTTGACCGAAAAGAGAAGATGTACACTTACTTTGGGGATACGTTCCCAGAAAAAAATAAATTTTTCCTTAAGAAACCAAGCTTGTTAGATGAATGTTTGTATGAATGTCCTTATCACACTTCAATATACTATATAGATTCTACTGAAGCAAAGCATTCTGACCAATTGGAGATTGGAGAGAAAAGATATTATCTTAACTTAAAAAAATATTCGAGTTTTGAAGATTATCTCAGAACTTTTACCAAGAAACATAGGAAAAATCTTAGGTATGACCTTAAGAAGATACAAGAAAAAAATTGCAAGATCAGAGTTAACAAAATTTCTGATTTCGAGACTCTTATAAAATTCAACAAACAAGGATTTGGAAAAGAATCAAACTTCAATAGCAAGGAGTTTGAAGAAAGCATGAACTCTTTTATTAAAATTGCTTCCGGAAAAAAAATGATGGATATGATATCCATAAAAATAGAAGGCAAAACGGAAGCGGTAGGATTGGGAATAGTGTACAAAAAATGCTATTATGTGCTTGCAACCGGAAGAAATGTAGAGATAAAAAATCTTGGAAAAATGCTGATAGCAGAACAGATAAAAAGTTCTATTGAGAAAAAATGTGATGAGATAGATTTTCTTTCAACAGAATCCAAATGGAAAGAGTTATGGAACCTTGAATCCGAACAATTATATGATTTCTACTCTTAACTCTTAAAGTTCAATAATGCGGCAATGTCAGAAAAAGCAACTTTTACATCCCACCCATTCTTTATAAGAAAAAACAGGAGTATGG
>JADHVG010000063.1 GCA_016784105.1 Candidatus Woesearchaeota archaeon | reverse complement strand
GTTCGGATTTGCTTGTTATCTCTATTCTAGGATAACATCTTTCCTTTCTATGTTGCTTTGAAAAAACAATGCATCCATCCGTATCAGCCAATCCTCTAGCAAAACCACATATCAACTCTTTGTTTTCTACAATCCAAAAAGGAATTTTTAATTTTTTATACTTTTTTCCTATTGGCATCCCTAGACTAGAAAAACTGTGAAAAATTTTCTTATCACTGAATCTTGTGAATAGAGTTTTCTCATCTTTTCTGAAGCCAACTTTTGTTTTTTTACCGAAGATTTCTAAAAATAGATAATTAATTCTGATATTGTGATACCTAAAATCATCTTCTTTGTGCCCACTAATATAAATTAAATATTTTCCACCAGAACGTGAAAGACAACCATCTCCAAACATTAATCCTATTAATTCGGCTAGATTATTGTTAAATTTCATAATATAACAAAGAAATTTAATGATTTATATAGCTCACGTGAGGATGCCCAGTGAGAGTATTTAATACTGGAATTGAGGAATTTGGAGGAAGTTAAACAATACCTTACAGAAACCTTTTAAAATAGATTTAATTTTCATTGTTTCTTATGGGCCTGTAGTTCAGTCTGGTTAGAATGCTCGAATCTCCAAAAGAGATGGCAAAACTGATAACCAAATTGGATTAGACATCGAGAGGGATAAAACCCCGAGTATGGTCCGCAGTTCAAATCTGCGCAGGCCCATATTTTAATTCTTCAAAAGAATAATCATAATTTAATTTTCTGAGCGTTTTATCTAAAGCTTTTTTTAGTTCAATTGATTGTGGATTATTCAAACTTACCCTGTACAAATCTTTCCACCCATACTTCTTTCTTTTATGGATATAATTTGAGGAATTAAAACCGAACAAATACAAAATATCTTCCATATTCTTTGCTAATTTACTGGAAACAACATTAAACCTGAATCTATCTTTTAAGTATCCATCACTTAAAACAAGACCTAGCAAACATCCTTCTAAGAATTCCTTACCAAAATCTGAAACAGCCTTATTGAGCCTAACTGAATATGTTTTCTTTCCTTCATCTTTATCAATGTAATCATAAATGAAATTGTAAATGAATTTAGAAGTAAATTTTACCAAAGCTCTTTTAGTGTTTTTTCTTCTATTAAGTTTGTTGTTTTTCCAAATAATCTATATATTGCATTTTGGATTAACAAATTAAGAGATTTATTTTCTTTATTGCAGCAAATCTTCACAATATATCTTTTGTATCCATCTTTCTTCTTTTCTTTGTATTGAGAACCATCTCCCATCCACAAACCAACATAAAACCCAATCAACCTACTATCTTGTATTTTTAATTTTCTTACAATATTTTGGCATTTTACTGCTAGTTTCTTAGACACATATTTTTTAACCGTTGCAACAGATCTATTATTCTTTTTGGCTGCCTTCCTTAGTGATTTTAATCTCTTGTGATCATCACAAAGTCCTTTTATTTCAAAATTAGTTAAAGTTTTCATAGTTTTATTACCTCCAAGATCTATCTAGCCTATCTTGGTAGTCAAGAAAAAGAGAATGTTCAATGGAAATAGATTAAATGCTTTTTGAGTCGTACCAATAGGCTTTTATTCTAGTTCCGTTTTCCCCTTTTTTATAAGAAGTAAGGAGAATTCATTTATATAATCTATCCGAGAATGTCCAGTGACTTTTAGTCGGGTCCACTCACTATTCTTCAGATGGTAGTTTAGGGCAAAATTATCAATTTTTACCATATTTTTTTCACTACCCAAAAAGTTTAAATAGGAGTTGTCATTTTATAATAAGTATAAATTGAAAAGGTGGGTGTGAAAGTGGAAAAAAAATTATTATTTGCGGTGTTAATATCAATATCTTTGTTCTTAGTTAGTGGATGTGAAATTTACGATACACTTTATCCAGAGCCGGAAATCCAAGGAGAAGTTATAGGAGTTCCGGAAGGAAACATCTCAGTTATCCTAGAAGGAGAAGAGATAACAGCAGAGGACGAACTGGAAAGCATTCTTGAAGAAATAAACGCAGGTTTAGGAGAAGAAGTAGATGAAACAGTAGAAGATGTAATGGAAGAACCTCACGAAGAAGTTATGGAAGAGGTTTTAGAAGAACTACCAGAAGAGATAATCGAAGTAGCTGAAGAAGAATTTTCTGAAGACATTGGAATAGTGATATTAGAAGAAAATGAATTTGTGAGTTTAATTCCACGGGCAGAAGACCCAGACAACGATGCTTTAACATTCACTTTCACCAGCCCATTAGATCAAAACGGAGAATGGCAAACAACCTATGGAGATAATGGAGAATACACAGTTACTGTTACCGCAAGTGATGGAACATTAACAAGCAGCAAAGAAGTCTTGATAATAATCAACAAAAAGGAAGAAGCTCCAGTATTAGAAAGCTTTTCACCTCAGGAAGCTGCAATTCAGATAGATGAAACGGAAACAGTAGAGCTTAATGTAGAAGGTTCTGACTTAAACAATGACGAATTACAATATTCCTGGAAACTTGATGGGATAGAAGTTTCGAATGATGAAACTTATGTTTATGAAACAACTTATGAAGATTCAGGATCTCACACAGTCAAAGCAACAATAACAGACCTTGTTTTTGATACCGAAAAAATATGGTCAGTAACAGTAGAAAATGTGAACAGGGTTCCGGAACTTCAAGAACTTGAAGATGTTGATGCAGCCGAAACTGATGTGATTGTAGTCATAGCAGAAGCAGAAGACTTCGATGGTGATGAATTAACATTTAATATAGACGATTCAAGATTTTCACAGGAAGACAACGTATTCACATGGGAAACAGATTATGATGACGCAGGAACTCATGAAGTATCTATTAGTGTAACGGACGGGGTGGACACTGTTACCGAACAGTTTACTGTTACAATAGATAATGTGAACAGAGCACCTGTTATTTTGGATATAATCCAGAAATCATAATTTTTCTTTTTTAAAAAAAAATGAAAAAGACAGTGATATTGGCATCCATATTCTTCTTACTAATTTATTCTGCATATGCTTTGAAAACTTTTGAGATAGAAGAAACAGAACTACTAAGTTTAGCTCCAGAAGCAGAAGATCCAGACCAGGATAAATTACAATACATTTTCTCAGAACCCTTAAATGAAAGCGGAGAGTGGCAAACAACTTACCAAGATGAAGGGCAATACAACATAACAATAATAGTAACAGATGGAGAAAATGAAGTAAGTGAAGAAGTCTCAATAATAGTAACTAAAAAAGAAGAAGAGCCAACAATAGATTCTTTTGTGCCGGAAGAACAGGTAAGCATAGATGAGGGCAAAACAATAACTTTTTTGATAAGCGCTTCAGACCTCAATAATGACGAACTAACTTATGAATGGGAGGTTGATGGAGAAGTTTTTTCTGAAAGCAACGAATTTGTATTTGAAACAGGATACAAAGATGCAGGAGAATATGAAATTATAGTTACAATCAGCGATGGAAATTCTGAGATAGAACAAGAATGGGATTTAGAAGTTTTGGATGTGGACATAAATGCAATACTTGAAAGTATAGAAGACATAACTGTTTTAGAAACAAAAACAGCAAAATTAACAATTCCTGATCTCAAAAAGTTAGGGTTAACATACGAAATATCCGAACCATTAAGCGATAACCGATGGAAAACAGACTATGACGATGCAGGAGAATATGAAATTTATATAGATGTTTACGGCAAAGATTATGAAGGAGAAAAAACAGTTAAGGTAACAGTAGAAGATCTAGATAGGGCAGCAAAATTTATAGGGTTAAGGGACGTTGATGTAAGGGAAAACGAAGAATTAGTCCTAGAACTTAAAGCAGAAGATGCTGATGGAGATAAAATATTATTTTCCATAGAAAACACCCCAGAAGGAGCAGTGTTTGAGAATAATGTTCTGAAGTGGACCCCCGGTTTTAATTATGTGAACAAAGAAAACTTTATGGATTACTTTGTGGATAAATTCAAGATACTTGGAAGAACTGTCAAGATAAGAGTATTTGCTAATAGCAACGAATTATCAACAGAAAAAGAAGTAAAGATAAACGTTAAAGATTCCAACAGGCCTTTTGAACTTAAAAAAATAGAAGACATAGAAATAAATGAAGGAGAAGACATACTAATTGAACCAACTTACACCGATCCGGACAGAGACAAAGTAGTTTTTTCCTACTCAGGATTCATGAGCAGCAATACCCGTAAAACAAGCTATGACGATGCAGGAGAATATTACGTAAAAGTTGTTGCAACTGACGGATTCTATGAACAAACAAGATTTGTAAAGGTGAAAGTCAACAATATTAATAGAAAACCTGAATTCCAGATGCAGGAAAGCTTTACAGTTGTAGAAGGAACCACTTTGGAAATAGAACTAAATGCAGTAGATGAAGACAATGATGAATTTTCTTATACTTCTAAATTGTTACCAGTAAACTCTGAGTTAACTGGCAATGCTTTTACTTTCTCTCCAGAATTTACTTTTGTTACTAATGCAACAAGCAGAGACTTCAACTTAAAGTTTGGTGCAACGGATGGAAAAGATAGTAATGAAATAGAACTTAAAATAAGTGTGATAAATAAGAATCAAGCTCCAGAAATAATAACAACAAGTGATGACATAATCGCTTTTGTCGATATTCCAATAATTTTTGAAGTTACAGCAGAAGACATAGATAAAGATGAACTAAGTTATGCTTGGGACTTCGGGTTTTTGGACAAGTTTGAAGGCATAAACCAACATGAACGCATATTTACCAGTGCTGGTACTAAAAAAGTATCAGTTATAGTTTCTGATGGTTTAGAAGAAGTTTCTAAAGAGTGGATTGTAGAGGTCATCTAAGATGAGTGTTGAACCTTACGACAACTCAAATGAGATGAGGCCTTTAATCAGTGAAGGCCCACAATCAAGAAAAAATGTTGTTTACTTAAGGGAGCAGATTGCTGAAGGAAGAGCTTTGAACGAGATTTTACTGGCAGAAGGAGACCTATTTGTTGGGCCTGTTAATTTATATCGTAGAAAAGATGGAGCCATAGAAAGTTCGAGGTTAGGGATAATGAATCCCACAGATAGAGAAATGAACTTGCCTGCAGACCAATATTCTCATCAAACATTTGACAACGTTTCTGATATGGCAAAAACATTACCTCCAAAAGAGACTGATTTAGTTTGTCAACAATTAGAAGCACGCCTTCGCTAATCAACAAATTTATTAATATTCTAATTATCTCTTTTTTCTATGACGATTAAGAAGATTTCCGATACTGGAAACTCTACCTTGGACTTGGTAATGGACACCATAAATCTTGGAAAGCAAGCAATTGTTTTTGTAAACACAAAAAAAAGCGCTGAGAAGCAAGCAGAAGATATCTCCAAAAAAATAAAAAATTCGAATGATGACCTTCTGGAATTAAGCGAGAAAACATTAAGAGCATTATCAAAAAAAACAAAACAATGTGAACGTCTTTCTAGGTGCATACAAAAAGGTATAGCTTTCCATCACGCAGGATTAGTTTCAAAACAACGAGAGTTGATAGAAGACAATTTTAGAGCAGGAAAAATAAAAATAATATGTTCCACTCCTAGCTTGGCAATGGGAGTTGACCTTCCAGCATTCAGAGCAATAATCAAAGACTCAAAAAGATATACTTCCAGAGGTTTAGCACATATCCCTGTCTTAGAGTACTTACAGATGGCTGGTCGTGCTGGAAGACCAAGCTTTGATAAGTCAGGAGAAGCTATCTCAGTAGCTATCAGCAAGAACGAAAAAGGACAGTTATACGAAAAATATGTTTTAGGGGAAGCAGAAGAAATATACTCTAAGTTAGCAGTGGAACCAGTTCTTAGAACATACCTCCTTAGTCTAATAGCATCAGAGTTTGTAAAGACAAAAGAACAAATTCTTACATTTTTTGGAAAAACATTCTGGGCACACCAGTTTGTTGATATGACAAAACTAAGCTTCATAATAGACAAGATGTTGAATCTATTAGAAGAATGGGAGTTCATACAAAAAGATGAAGATGAATTCAAGAGTGCTGACAAATTGGCAGATGTAGACGTAAAAGCAACAAGGATAGGTAAGAGGGTTGCGGAACTATACCTAGATCCACTAACAGCGGCTTTTTTTATATCCTGTTTAAGGAATGCTTCCGATAAAAAAATAGAAGATTTTTCTTTTTTGCAAGCAATATGTCACACGTTAGAGATAAGGCCTTTATTGAGAGTAGGAGTTAAAGATCAAGATGCAGTGCAAGAAAATCTTGTAAGATATTCTAGTGTATTAATGGAAAAAGAACCTTCAATGTACGAACCAGAATACGATGATTTTTTGAATAGCGTAAAAACAGCATCTATGTTGCATGCATGGATAGAAGAAAAAGAAGAACAATACATTTTAGATAATTTCAATGCACGTCCAGGAGAAATAAGAGGTAAACTAAACATAGCGGATTGGTTATTGTATGCATTTTCTGAGCTGTCTAGGATGTTGCAGTTCCAACATCTGAACAAAGAAATAGTAAAATTACGCTTTAGATTAAAAAACGGAGTAAAAGAAGAGTTATTACCTTTAATCAAAATTGAAGGGATTGGAAGAGTTCGAGCTAGGAAATTGTTTTTTAACAAGATTAAAGATTTAAAAGATTTAAAGAATACGGACATAATGAAGCTAGTCCAA
>JADHVG010000062.1 GCA_016784105.1 Candidatus Woesearchaeota archaeon | reverse complement strand
TAATCAAAGTTGCAACTTGGTATGATAACGAGTACGGTTTTTCTTGCAGGATGGTTGATATGATAAAACTTATGGGAGAGTAAGTTTTTATTCTCTTTAGATTTCCTAATTCTATGTACAAAATAAAACAAGTTCCGGAAGATTTTATTGTAAAAGAAATAAATGAAGTTAAAATAGAGGATAACGGGAAATATGCTTATTTTATTCTAAAGAAAAAAAACTATAATACCTCCAAAGCTATAGACATCATTATTGATGTTCTGCATGCAGACAAAAAAAACGTCCAGTTTGCTGGAAACAAAGACAAAAATGCCCTAACAGAACAACTGATTTCTATAAAAAATGGAAATAAAAATATGGAAAATGTGGTGCTTAAAGATATTGAACTAAAGTATCTAGGAAATGGACATGAAGAAATATATCTCGGAAATTTGGATGGAAACAAATTTGAAATAACACTTAGGAACTTAGAAAATAAGGATATAACCTCTTTAAAGAAAAAAATAGATGGGAAAGAAGTATTAATGCCAAATTATTTCGGGCAACAAAGGTTCTCAACTAAGAACAAAGAAATTGGAAAATCTATTATCAAAAAAGATTTTAAGGAATCTATTAAGTTAATTTTAGAGACTGATTCTGATTGTGAAGGGTTGATTAAAAAACATTTAGAAAAAAGCAACAATGATTTTGTTGGAGCACTAAAAATAATTCCTCCAAGATTGTTAAAGTTATATGTGCACTCTTACCAATCCTACCTTTTCAATAAAACCCTGGAAGGATATCCTAAAAAAAATAAAACTGATCATAATATTGAAATTCCTCTTATCGGTTTTGGAACTGAAATAAAAACTGATGAAATTAGAAAAATGATGGAAAAATTGATGGAAGAAGAGCAAATAACTGAACGAGATTTCATAATAAGACAAATCCCCTACCTAAGTTGTGAAGGAGAAGGAAGGAAAGGTTTTGTTAAAGTAAATGATTTTGAGATACTAAAAGAAGAAAAAGATGAGTTAAATGAAAGCAAGGAAAAAATGATTGTTAAATTCTCTTTGCCAAAAGGAAGTTATGCAACTGTGTTGATAGAAATCCTATTCAAGAACTAGCTTTTTTTACGAGATCAAAAACACCATCAACAGAACCAGAACCATCAACATCAGCTAAAATGTTTTTTTCTTTATAATAATCTATAAGTGGCTGAGTTTGATTTTTATATACTTCCAAACGTTTTTGTATGGCTTCAGGCTTATCATCATCTCTTTGGTATAAATCAGAATTACACTTATCACACTTCCCCCCAGGTTTAGGTTTTATGTAATCTAAATGAAAACCTTTACCACAACTGCTGCAGATTCTTCTCCTGCTCAATCTTTTAACTATCTCTTCATCATCCACACTTATATTGATAACTTTGTTCACCTGAATAACTGATGCAATCTTGTTAGCCTGTTTAATGGTTCTGGGAAAACCGTCCAAAATAAAACCTTTAGAACAATCTTTTCTCTGCAAACGTTCCTGGACCATTTCTATAACTAACTCATCCGGAACCAAAAGGCCTTGGTCCATGTAAGATTTTGCTTTAATTCCTAGATCGGTCTTAAAAGCAACATTTTCTCGAAGCATGTCTCCAGTAGAGATGTGTAAGATACTCAAAGATTCTGCTAATTTAATAGCTTGTGTGCCTTTTCCAACTCCAGGAGCTCCTAAGAATATGATATTCATTTTAACCAAAATAACCTAAATCCTCTTCCATTTTAGTCTCTTTTTCCCAAGAACCTTCCATTTTTTCTAAATAATATACTAATTCTTGCTTTGTGTTTTTCCATTCCACGTAAAATTCTTTCAGAAAAGATGCTTGGAGTGATTCGTCTGATTGTAAAACTAAAGAAATAATCTTCCTATAACTTTTCATCATCTTCTTATACAAAGCATACATCCTTGTTTTTTCATCATCCATAAAAAACCTTGTTTCATGCATACTACTTAAAGATGAAGTGTCGGGTTGCAAAACCTCACTCAAGATTCCACAATAGAACTCAAGTTTTTCTGCTACTTTTCTCAATATGTTTCTTAACAAGAATTCTTCATCGTCCAAGCTGCTTATTTCAAACTCGTTGTTGATACTATCATATCCTGGCAAAGAATAATTCTTGCATAATGATCCATATTTTTTTATTATTTCTTCGACCATAATAAAATCTGAGAAAAATCCTTAGTATTTATTACTTATGTATTTGTTCTTTCATACAGCCCTACAAGTTCTGTCTTCTCGAGGATATGTCCGCTCATTGCTTCCTCTAACTCTTCTTTTGTGGAGCCTTCCTTTAACTCTAATGAAGAATCTAACGCGTATAGTTTGAAAAAGTACCTATGTTCCC
This sequence comes from Candidatus Woesearchaeota archaeon, assembly GCA_016784105.1. Lineage (GTDB taxonomy): Archaea > Nanobdellota > Nanobdellia > Woesearchaeales > GW2011-AR4 > JADHVG01. The sequence goes on along the minus strand of JADHVG010000062.1, from coordinate 4,399 downwards.
TATCAGGAGGGCACGGTCCACCATAACCTGTTTTTCCGAAGTTACTATTACCTCCAACTCCTTCAGGTTCTGTTGCTCTTGCTATATTTTTTGTGTCAGGATTAATGTTCCACACAACCCAGTGAACCCACATCCCATCTTCCCTGATGTGTTTTGGAACGTCTGGATCATCCATGATTATTGCTAAAGATCGAGTATTTTCAGGAACTGTTTCTATAATGAGTTCAGGACTCACACCTTCCCCATCACAAGTATACTCCGAAGGAATTTTACCGTTGTGCTCAAATGCAGAACTTATTAATTTCATGCTTATCCCATCATCAAAATTTTCTTTTGAATTTTTAACATCTTCTTGCTGAACATTACAACCAATAATAACAACTAAAACCATAATAATTAATCCAAGCACAGCCGGAGATATTTTCTTACCAAAAATAAAAATCTGTGCTGGCTGTTCTAAAATTGGACAAATATTTTCACATGGGCCACCACAATCAATGCCTCCTTCTCCTTGATTTTGAACTCCATCTGAACACGTAGGGATCGCACATATTCCATCAGGATTACAATATGTGGATTCACAATCACTGCCTACTAAACATTTCTTTCCTTCTTGACATTTTTGGCAGGAACCTCCACAATCTATATCAGTCTCATCTTGGTTTAATTGCCGATCATAACAGGTAAAACACGCAACACAGGAACCTCCACAATCTATACCAAGTTCATCATTATCTTGGAAGTTATTGTAACAAGTGTCTAGGTAAACACACTCTTCAGTCTCATTAGGTTTATTATCGAATGTATGGCAATTGTTTAGGTCATGACAGGTTCTTGTTCTTTGATTATTCTCGCAGGAACTCCACTGTTCACAATACCATTCTTCTATACATTTTCTTGAACCACCTCCTCCACCGCCACCGCCACCACCGCCACCTCCAGAACTAGGAGACGAAGCTGGGGCTGAAGATTCTATTACTTCAGTTACCACCAAAGTTAAGTTATTTGAAGGAGTTGCATTAATAAAATCATTTGCGATAAATATCATCCTCCTTAAACCAAAAAAGTTTGTTGCTGGGATGAACGATACTACCCCATTGCTGTCTATAACTATACTTATGCTACTTACCGGAGTATAGGAAAAAGTAAGGTTGTCATTATCATTGTCTGAGAAGAAATCATTTAAGTTAACTCCAGTAAGGATAGAATTTTCGTTCCATTCATAATTGGGTATGTTTGATGTTAAATTTGGAGGAGTATTTGTTATGAATGCGTTGTTAAATGTTGTTTGAGTGTTGTAGCCTTGAGCGGATCCATCACAAAATACCTTATAAGTATAATTTCCTCTGGAACTAAAAGTTCTGGTGTAATGATAGAGTTCTGTTGTAGAGTTATAGGTCATGTTTGCATTGCTTCCAAACTCTCCGGTTAAATTGAAACTAATTTCACAATAAACTCCAGACCCAAAAATAGGGGGATTGTTGGAGTAGTTTGCACTAAAGTTAACGTCCTCATTTGCTAGGGTTTCATTAATATCGGTGGATGATGAAATGCTTAAGGATGAGGACCCATCTGAATTATAAGTGTAATTCCCAAAAGAGTTCGTAGTAAAAGTAAGTGTTTCTGCTGAGGAGTCATAGCTTACATTGGTGCAGATTGAGGCTGCGCAGGAACCTCCATTCCTTAAAATTGAGGTAAAGGAAGACACATTGAACAATGTGAGGTTTAACAGGAATGAAGACAATGCAGGACTTGTTAAGGTAAAATTGATGAAATCTGGAGCGATAAAAACTTCTGCATCCAAGTTAACAGAATCAAAATTCCAACCAGCTCCTGAGAAGTTTATTATTCCGTCACTGTTTCCTACGATCACATCAGAAAGATTGGACCATCTACTGTATAAAGTAAAGTTGGTGTTTATTTTGTTACGAAAATTATCCCAGATGGGCTCGGTGAACACATTGTCTATTGTAAAATAACCAGAAGTTACTGAACTAAAACCCTGACAATCTGTTTGGGTGCTTGTACCAGTTATTTTGATCTGGTAATTATGGTTTCCATCTGCTACTTGAGAAGTGTTCCAGCTTACATTGAAATCATAGTCAGAATCATAAGAATCAGTTCCAATTTCTACAGTTACTGAACTGTTTAGATAAGAGAAGTTCAGGGTTACATCTGTTAAACCCGCAGTGTTTGTTAGGTTCGCAGTTAGTTTTTGAGTTCCATTTAAGATAGAGCCTTGCTGAGGGTGGAAGATAGTAATTATAGGTCCGTTTGTTGCACCAATACATAGGTTTAATGTGGCACTTGTTACAAAACCACTAATCTTTTCTTTAGGAAGTTGTTGTGGTTTAAGCTCTTCATGTATCAGTACAAAATTGTATACGGTAAAGATGTTAAATAATAATATCAGCATCGCAATTATGTTGTTTAAAGGTATCCTCATCTTTCTACCTCTTCTTTATATTTTAACAGAATTGTCCGTATAGATTCCCGTATGGCCTCATTCTTGTTAGAGAACATTCCTTTGTCTACTAGGTTTTGCAAAGAATTAACTATTTCTTGGCTTACTCTTATGTGCAAAGTGTCTTTATCATCCATTATTTTTTTCTTTCCTCAGAATTAGTATATCTTGAAAACATGTCCCTAAGACCTTCTCGGACTATTTCTCCTTTGTTATTGAAAAGCCCAGAATCTATGAGAAATTGCATTCTTTCCCTTAACTTTCCATTTATCTTAACATGCAACAGCTTTTGCATGCAGATAATGTATCATTTAAGTATATAAATCTTTTTATTTACTCTCATTAATATAACAAAAATATATCATAAATATAACAAAAATACATACTGATATTACAACTAGATTAGACAAAACAAACCAGAACTAGTTATCTAAAAAAAACTTTTTTGAATAAGATGGTGGTTTTCCCAGAATAATTACCAAAATCTGCATTGTCAGGAGCAGTTACCTCAAACAACACTTTTTTACGATCATCTACATCCAACACAAAATAATTATCTGAAATAGAAATCCAATCTTGAAAGACACCAGAATTAGTTATCACAATTTTCAAAGGAAACGATGCATTGTTCTCAACTTCGATTCCCCTTTCTGCAGATGTTCCAGGCATTATCCTTCCGAATTTTAAAGCATCAGTATCAGCATTAAGACCAAAATGATCATCAACTTTTATTTCCATGTCTAAAGTAATAGTATCTTCAACAATGTAAACTGAATAAAACTTATAAGATAAAAAAGAAGACAAGAAAATAGCTACAACCACCAACAATAAAAAATTTCTTAGTTTCATCTTCTTTTCTTAAGGAGGACAATTAGATTTATTAATATTAACAACACAACCGCAAAAATCAGTAAGTTCGTTGTGGTAACATACTTATCAACAAAATTCATTTTTTCCTTTGGAATTCTTAAATAAACTTTGCCATTAGATTTTGATTGAGAGCCTTGATAGAACAGTGTTATCTCAGCATCATAAGCACCTTCCCCCATGCCATGAGTTTCCCAAAACGTGCTAACTTCTTTTCTCTCCCAAGGTTCAAGATCAAAAGAAACAGTCTTGAAAGAGGATAACTCCTTAGAATTATTAAATATTTTAATTTCAGCAAAAATATTACTTATCTGGGAATTCCAACCTGACTCAACTTCTAAATCAAAATTTACGATATCTTTCTTTATGAAATTTTTTGTGAAGTTTACTATTTCGATGTTTAAAGATCCTATCCTAAAAGTATCTTCAAGATCTTTGTTTTGACCCTCATAAGATAAATGTGCGATTGCTTTGTAGTTTCCAGCAACATGTTTTGAAGGGTCAAAAACAGATATTATGTTTCCGGTGGATTTTGTGATAATAAAATTTTCTTGTGACTCAATAGTATCCACTTTCTCTCCTTTGCCGTTCATTATATCTATAATGGATTTAGCATCAGTTATGTTCAGTTTTCCTAAATTAGCCATAGTAACTATAAACTCTGCAGTTTCGTTTATCTTAACGTCCACTGCATTAAAGCTGGATTGTGCATATATTCCTATATATGGAACCCTGATATCTATAGGAGTTCTTATGGCTGCCCTTGCACTGACAGTTCCCCCTCCCTTTCCCGCTTCCGTTAATCCAACAAACACCAAGTGTTTTCCAGGAGGATCTATATCTTCCGGAAGAGAAACTTTAATCAAAAAAGTTCCATCCTTCGCTATATTGTTTTCTTCTAAAGAAACATACTCTGCTAAAGGACCTTCTATGTTTACCCCTACATTTTCTGCTTGACCAGTTGCAAAAGTGTAAGTCTGTTCAAAATTAGGCTCGAACTCTATCCTTATAGAATCCGGACTTATTCTAATTGCAGAAACTGAAAGAGAACTTAAAATAAGAACAAAC
>JADHVG010000010.1 GCA_016784105.1 Candidatus Woesearchaeota archaeon | reverse complement strand
AAGGTAGACTATGATAAATTAAAAAATTCTGAAACTCAACTAAAATTTGTTGAAACTTTAAGGGATCATTACTTGGAGGCGGCTAAAAAAAGCCTTGGTGCTAAAGATGTTGAAGGAGAACTTGAAGAAGAATTATTGATACAAGCATATACTGGAGTAACTAGTCAGTTCTTTAAAGATCAAATAAGCAAAAAAAAGCATGGTTACTCTATCGATGAACATAAAGGGGTTGTTGATGAGTTAAGAGATGTACAGGATAAAGAACTTGAAGGTGTTATTTATGGTAGGATTAAAGAGGAACATATTCCAGAATTAGTTAAAAGGTTAGGTATTTCTGACTATGTTGATACTGACAAGATGAGGGTTGAAGAAGTAAAACAATTAGCTCAGATATATTTTAAAAGTAATGAATCTATTGCTCCAAAAAGTCTGGAAGGAAACCATTTCTATAAAGAAAAGAAAAAAGCTGCTTAATTCTGATTTAGTTCTTTATAAACATAAAACCGAAAGCTTTATATACTAGTTTTACCACTATTAAATGGTAAATAATAGTTAAATCAATATTTGTTAGAGTCTAAAATGGTAAAACCAGCACTGCAAAGTGAAAGTGTACTATTCCAGAAGATTAATAGTGGACACTATAAAGGACCTTCTTATGGCGGCATGTTGAGTAATCTACTTTCTCCTAATGATAATTCTTACGGAACAGATGGAGAAATGTTCCCCATAAGTGTTGGATTCAATAATCCGTGTACTGCAAAAACTATGAAAGGATTGATGGCATTTGATGACAAACCCCACCTCGCGGGTGATTACGCTATATTTACAACTTCACAAAATAAGATAGCGGTTTCAAAAGATAATTACCAAAAATTTGGTCCCGTTTTTAACGCAGATGACCTTAATATCGAAGCATGGAAAGCCACAACAGAACAAAATCAATCCGCTTCTTATGGACCAAGACCTATGTTCAAAGGAATAACTATGATGAGGGATGAAACTGAAACAAGTTTTCCTGGAAAATACATCACTAAAGGCACATATTCCGGTCCTATGAATGATTTCGGAAACTATCTTTCTCAAGCTTACAATATAAAAGCTAATGCACGTAAGTTTGAGTCCAGTAAACTAGGAAAAGCAATGGAAGAAATGTATGGACCTGGAGAAAAAATAACCAAATTTGGAGTTCATCCAAACAAAAACGTTGTGAATGCAATAGGAAGATTAAAACATGGAGAAATCAAATTATATAATGGAATTAATTCTGCTAAAGAAATAGCTAAACTGGCTGATCACTATAAGGTACATGTAAATGCCATGACAAACATTATTTTAGGAGAAGAGCGCATGCATCTTTATAGAAAATCTTTCGACAAAGGAGGATCTACTAAGGATAGAGTCAATGAAGAGGTAGCAACAAAACAAGCACTACTAGAGTTTTGTGAGTATATGGTAGAGAATTCAAGAGATAGTGCCACAAGACAGCATTATTTTAGGCTAGCAAGGCACATAAAACGTGATAGAGATACGACTCCTGAAAGATATGGAAAAGCTTATTCAGCAAAAAGAGCAAACCTTGAAAGCAAGCTGGAAGCGGAAGCAGAAGAGCTAGGATTGGAAGGAGAAGAAGCCAGCAACTATGTTGCTGCTAAAGTAAGAGAGCAAGAAAATAAAAATGAAGCATCAGATCTAGAAGAGATTGTAGAAGAAGCTGAAGAAGCTACAAATGAGAATTATCAATCAGAAGAAAAATCTAACGAGAACTATGAAGCTGTAAACGATAATGAAGAAGCAAGTGATAATGAAGCAGAATGCTCTGAAGCACAATCAGAAGCCGTTTAAATTATTTATTACAATATAAAAATAGATTTTTGTCCAGATAAGAATTTCTACTAATAACAATAAACTTAGTAATAACAACACTAAATTTAATTCTAAAAAATAAAAAACAAGATAAGAAGATAAAATTACTGAAAAAATAATTATTAAGTAGGAAGTTATTACTGGAACGAATTTTTTTGTTCCAATAGAAAATACTTCTTTCACAAAACGTTTGATTCCTTTTTTATCTAATTTTATATTATTTATTAAGGGAATGGAAACGTACACAAAGTAAAACAATATTAAAGATAATACAAATAACGGAATGAAGCTCAAAGGATCAGTCTCAAGGAATGCATTAAAAACAATTTTCATTAAATTCGATATTAAAAAATAAGACAATAGGAATAAAATTAAACCAACAATTGCAAATTTCAAAACAAAAGATAGAATATTTTTTGCTGAGAAACCTTTTTTTGTTTTCTTAACCATATTAGAAATTAAAAACCACACTAACCCATTTAGCAAAGTAAAAATTAGGAAAGCAAACAAGAATAATTTTAGGATGTTATGTAATATCACTTCATAATTTTGAGATATCATCTCAGGATTGTTTCCTAGAGGAATCTTTTCCTGCAAGATCTCAACTTTAGCCCTTTCAAGATTAGAATTAATAGATTCCATGTATTCTATTATGTCTTTAGAACTGCTCAAGATAATGATACTGTAATAAGAACCTAGGAACGTTAAAGAAATCAAAAGAATTAATTGCAAGAAAAAAAGCAGTAAAAATATTATTTTATTGTTCTTAATAATCGAAAAAGAACTTTTTAAATTAACGATAGTAGAATTCATTTTATCTTTCACAGCAGGTTAATCCCTGACCACATTGCAGCCCTTCATTTATTGTATCTCTTGGATCACAGGAATTTAAGCACAATCCTTCCTTCCTATTTTCTCCACACCACAATTCTAAAGAAATATCTTCTTCTGCTTTGTTGGCATTATCATCAAGATCCCAAGCCTCAACACCAATCTTGAAAGCTCCTGCTTTTCCGGGAGGAATTTTAGCTAAAATATCTTTAGTTATCTTTACACTGCACGATAGCTTCTCTCCTCCATCAACAGTTCTTTCTAAATCATTACATTCAACACCAGAACCATCCCAATTAGATTTTGGACCATCTGGAGAGGCTATGTAGAGATCCAATTTTTTCCTTAATCGGTTTTCATCAACAACACCTATATTTAGTATCACATTTTGATCATTTTTTACTTCATCTTTGTTATCTTTAAAGCTTAAAGTTATTTTAGGAGCATTAGCTTTTTCTGCTGAGGCCTTTACATCCAACCTTATTTTTCTTTCCTGTTTTGAACCTTGATAAGTTATGAGTTCTCCAGCATTATACCTACTGCATTGTCCGTTCTCTCCAGCTTCATACAATCCAAGATTAAGATACCAAATATTATCGGTTTCAGATTCAGTAACTGAAGGAATATTCAACGAATAAGTTGATGAAATTATTCCTTTTGCAAACAAAGGAGCTTTAGTTATTTTTAATCTTACACCAGAAGCATCCAAAGAAATGACCGGAGCTTTTTCATCTATATCATACCAACCAGCTCCATCGTCATTTCCAAGAACTTTTTCTTGAGGTGGTCTGTTATTGAACCTTATTTCCAGTTTATCAGTACTGTCTTCACTTAAACTTATCCCATCAGTATTACTGTCAATAAATTTAATTTCTAATTCAACATTTTCAGCGTTATCTCGCTCTATAACTCTTAATGTAGGAATTCTTCTTTCCATATCTTTTTTGCATGTTCCAGAGGGTTCACAACCTTCAAACAAAGATTTAGGAATACTTTTTGCATTTTGTACAGGCTGAATATTCTCATCTAAAACCATAGGTGGATATTTATGGATCCCATTTATATTAATTGTTTCATATTTAGGACTGGACTTAGCTCCTTGCTTTGTTAGTTGAGCAATCAAACATTTATCTGGAGACTCATCTGTCTTAAAAACTGTTGGAGTCAAAGTAATATCATCTCCTTTGAAGATAGTAATTTTGTTTGACACAATATCCTGATTATTAACCTTTAAATCTTCAATCCTTGCCAGACCTTTCTTGCTCCAGAAGTTAGAAGCTCCCGGGCATTGGAAAATTCCAGAGAGAGGATCAACGGAACAAGAGATGATGTCTCTGGCAGTTTTATCAGTTAAAGGAAAATAGAACACACCATCTTCGTGTCCTGGAGGGAAGCAAGAATTTTTTAAATTTCCTCTAAGCTTTCTGTCTGCTCTTAAAGTAAGTTTTAGATGATCATATCTATAGTTAGATGTAACAATTTCATCATGGGATTCTTGAACTAACTTGTTTTGGGATATTTTTCCAGAACTAAAGAACCTCTTTGTCTTCTCACTGTCAAGACCTGCACAATCACAATTGTTACCATCTGGACTTCCAACAGCATCGCATCTAATTCCGCGAGAAGCTATGCCTATGTTGCTTAAAGGATCAGTAAATCCTAAAGAACCTCCTCCGTCTATTTCATCCCTTCCAACACATGATAAATCAGCAGTATAACTGTCTATATCACATCCAGGATTTATTATCCATGAGGCACGATATTCATATTTTGCCTGCGCGTTTGTAGGGTCGACGGTAAGATACTCTCTAGTTCCAGTAGTTTTCTGCACTAAACTTTCAAAGCTTTGAGAATAAGCAGCATCAAGAACACTTTGTAAGGTAAAGTCCCAATCATAACCAAATGCTGCTAAACAGACCTTTCGTGCTATACCTCCCGCACCACTTCCTAACAAATTGTTCAGTTCTGCATTCCCATATTCGGAAGCTAATTCCGATTGTGTATCTGCTAGACTTTCAGTTATGCTTTTAAATCCAGCCCCCACAGTAGCCGCATAGTCATCATCACCAAGTTCGTCTAAAGAGGATGAGAACGGAGAGCACTGATTAGAGAAAAAATCGATGAATTGCCAAACGGTTGAGCAAACATATCTAGTAAAGAATTCTTTACAAGCAGCAGCATCTGATGTACCGGTTTCTCGGATATCTATTAAACAATTAGATAAAGCTCCTTGAATATTGTTGAGCATGGTTAACCTGTTTTGCATTCCGCCTATGTTTGCACATTGGAAGGCACTGGTATGTTGTTGCCTAGAATCAATCATAACTAATTCTCCAGTCTCACCTTCAGGAACAGTAGCCCCATCGTAAAGCCAGTTATTCTGACCAAAACACGCAGCAAAATCTCTACCCTCTATATACCTATTAGGATTGTACTCAAAATGCTTTTTAGCATCATTAGCTTCAGTCTGATAACGTTCTTTCCAATATCTATAACTCCATTCTACTTCATCGTACTTTTCAGGAGTCCCTTCTATTCTATCTCCTTTTTCGTTAATTCTATAAAAAGCAGGTTGCTGTCCAGAATCTTGAGAAGTTCCATCAGGAGCAGCATACTGTGGACTTACATACTTGTTTAAGTCATCAAACACGTAATATGTCTGAGGGGTGGAATCTCCTTGTGTGTTCAAGCAGCAACATTCCACTCTTTGAGAAGGACTATCACTGATCGTAGAAGTTTCCGTTTTTGGAGGGAAACAATCAGAAGTGTAACCTTTGTTTGCGGTAGATTCTATCTTTATTTTTTTACCACCATAGTCCACTTCTTTGTTCTGCCCCCAAGACTGGCAGGTATTAGAAGTTGTGCAAGTATATCCTATCTTGTTATCTTTAGATCCTTTTTTATCAACTAAAGGTATTGTTGTTCCATCGAAAATAAGATTTTCTGAGGTTTTTCCTTTTGAACCCCCAGTACAAACCTGTTCGCAGGTTGTGGGCTGGCTTGTAAGGAAATTGTTTTCAGTTACTTTTATGGCATAACCTGTTTCAGTAGCTCTTCCAGAAGTCTTAAGAGCTTCCAATTCATACAATTTATCAGTACCCTGAACAGGACTTCCAAGAACATAAAGCTCTTTTCCACCGGATACTGGCCTAACGAAACAAGTCTTACCCTCTAAATTTTTGACATTTCTATCAAAGCTCCCGGCAACAATCTCACACTTTTCAGCTCTCAAGGCCTGACCAAATACACTCTGGTCTGTTTGACAGGTTTGTCCTTCTCCAAGTTTTTGGAATATGTCTTCGTCCTTTAGATTCTCAGTCCATTCTGAAGGTGTTTGATGACCAAAAACACGGTCACAAGTGAATCTATAGAATTTGTACAAGTCAGCTTCTGTTTCCCAAACAGATGCAACACTTGGGAAACATCTTTCAAGGTCTTGGTTGCTAAAGTATTTTAGCTTTAAGCCTTTTAGTATGTTGGGAGCATCGGCTTTGTTAGGAATACCTTGGGATTCTAATATCGCTTTAGAAACATCATTACAATATTGTTGGTCTTCTTCTGTTTTTACATCAAATTTAAGTAAATCTAATCCTGTTAATTTAACAGCATTTTTTAACAAAAACTTTTTTTCCTCTAAGAAAGTGTCGAACCTTCTAATTATTTGAAAAGAAGTTCTTAACAAACCACTGGAAACACAGCCTACAGTTGCAAATTGCAATACTTTTGTGAGTTCGTTATTCACCTTATCAATTGTCTTAATGGAATTTTGAAGAAAATCAACCACATCATATAACAACCAGTCAGGCATGTAAGATCTAGGATCAATTATGCTATTATCCAAAACATAACTAACTTCCTGGCACGTTGTTTGAGTTTCACGAACGTCTTTACCATCCACTTTATGAGTATACCTGATAGTAAATTTCATCGGAAAAGTAAGTTCATTACTAACCGAGTTTGCAAAAGACTTCCAGTCTTCTGCCAAAAATTGTTCCATGCCCTCTGCCCGGTTAAGTTTTATCTGGGTATAGGTAACTTTACCATCCGGATTTACTGCTGTTGAGAAACCACCTGAAGGAAGTATTTGGCAACTTGTGTTGAAACGTTTTTCTCCTAAAGTTTCTAGGCCATCACAAGCACGGCTTATGGAAACCGAATCAACTTTTTCATCATTCCCTCTACCAATATAAGAATAATTAAAGTAAAAGTAAATGTTCTCTTTGTTGTCTGCAAGACGTTGTGGACTTATTAGGGTTGGACTTTGATATTGTGCTAAAGGAATAAGATCCCAACTCTGGTTTCCAGACCAGCAAGTTCCTATTCTGGTTTCATGTTTTTTTGCATTGTAGATTCCAGCCTGGTCTCTTGCTATAAAGATCATGCTTGCAGACTTACTTTTATCTAATCTTCTTTCATTACCTAATTCTGAACCAGAAACTTCTTTAATACCTATACCTCCGCTAAGGAAACTTGTTAAATCCACATCTTCAAACTCAAAGTTTCCAGCACCATCGGCAGTTGTAACATAATCTGCAGCTTCATTACAATAATTAGAACCAGCTATCTTTAACCTGCACTTCGCATCGAGCTTAGAATCATCAATGTTTTCAAGACGGTTAGGAAGCCCAGATATGTCAAAATTCTTATCTAAAGAACCAAAAGGAGTTCTTTCCACGTACAAATAAACTTTTGCATTGGGTTCAGTTATTCCTTTGATGTCCATCTCATTAGCATAGTTTTCATAAATGAAAGTTCCTGATTTTGGAGAAATAATATCTATTGGAGGTTTTTTAGTGTCAGCATCTATTGTTTTTTCTATAACTAACCTATTGGATGCACGATCTAAAACTTCGATCAGCAAAGTGTAAGTTCCGTCTTTTCCTATTCTCAAAGATTGAGAGAAAGAAGAATTTGTTTCTAAAATTTCAGTAGGCTTTTCAATTATGAGTTTGTCTATTGGAGAAGGCTTTTCTATGTTTTCTAATCCAGAAGAAGTAGATGTTACAGCAGCTTCCGATAATGTACTTTCTTTACCGAACTTGTCAACAACACTAACCCTATAAGAATATTCTACATTTTTATTTACTAGAATATCTGTATAGGTGTTGTAGGATTTTTGGTCGGTTATTGCGATAGGACCTACATCTTTCCTATAGATTATGTAATGAGAGAAATCTTCTTCACTAGTCTCATTCCACTCTAACTTTATTGAACTGTTCTTGGTAATAGCAGAAATTCCTTCAATCTTGTCAGGGGCTTGCTTGCTTCCAAATCTCAGGAAAAAGTTTATGGTAACTGGCTCATTTACTGTACCTACAATCGTCAGATTCTTGGAAGAAGTTATTCCTGGAAGGCCATCAATTATCAAAATAGGGTCTTCAGTATCAACACTAACCCGATAAATCTTCTCAGTTTTGCTTCCAGAAATTCCAGTAGCAACAATTTTGATAACATTCTCTTTTTGAAGTTGCACCTGTCTGAATCTAAAGGTTCCTTCAGAAACCTCAGAACCATCAAGAGCCCTTATCGGAATGTTAAGATTATTAACATAAAGTTTTATTGAAGAGAAAGGATCGGTTATACCGTAAATGTCAATGCTTCCTTTGTTGTAAAACTTGGGTATTGAAGCGTTTAATGAAGGACCTTGAGAGTTTTCAGAATTAAAATTAACTAAAGAAGAATTTTTGCAATTATTTTCTTTATCGCAAGAACTTGCAACAAAATAATATTTAACATTGTTAATAAGCCCCTCAAAACTGATGGAATGTGTTGTTACAAGATTACTTGAACCTCTTTTATCGCTTAAGTTTAAGTCTGTCCCAAGATAAACTATAGAAGTGCTTTCTTCATCAGTGGTCCAGGAAATAGCAGCGGAAGTGCTTCCAGTACTCTCAACTTTCAGTTCAGAGATATCCGGAGAGGTTATGTCCAGGTGTTCTGTTGTAACTATCAACGTATCAGACTGTTGGCCCTCATTCTCAGAAAAATCAACAGCAGAAACTTTGTAAGAGTAAGCAGTTCCAGTTTGTAGGGATTCATCCGTAAAGCTAGCGGTAGAAACTTCCAGTATTTTTTCATGATTCCTATAAACGTTATAATGATCGAGGTCATCTGTTTGAGAAGCTTGCCATTCAAGGCTTATTGAAGTTTTACTTTTACTATTAAGAGCAAGATTGTTGATTTTTTGAGGAGGACTGATGTCTTTTGTCTGGAAAGAATAAAGCTGACCGGAATTATCATCAGTAACTAAATTAGTATTTATGTCCTCTGACTCAATCTTAAAAAGATAAGTCTTTCCGGATTCAAGACCTTGTAGTACCTGGTCATGTTCGAAAATGTATGTATTGTGCCTGGAAGTTAGACCTAAAGCATTGGTTTTTCCGTACCGAACCTTACCATCTGCAACCACATCTGTATCCCAAGTTATTCTTGCAGAACTTGATGTTATGCTCTTTATCTCTACGTTGCTTATGCTGATAGCAAAAGCAGTATTGATCAGTAAAGTAAATACCAGAAGAGCTAATAAAAATACTACTCCTTTATTTTTTCCTTTTATCATATTATTACCGGTTTTGGAAGTTCGTTCGAGTATTGTTCTATGTTCTCTGATAATGATTCTGAGTTGCCACTTTCTACAATATGGAAAATTATTTTATTTGAACCTTGTAATTCTGATTTTTTAACTTTCCATACAGTTTTGTACATGCCCTTAACATTTTCTTTATCTGACAAGTGGATGGTAAGGTCATATTCCTGATCTTGGTCAAGAAGCTTTAAAGGAAAGTCTTCACTTGGAATAATACCGAAGCTTTCAAACTCGTTTGTGGTTGAGGTAAGCGTTATAGAAGCTATTTCATCTTCCTGCATCTTGTTAGTTATAGATAAATCATCCACCTCATGTTTTACTATTTCATAGCTCTCAAAGGTTTTTGTTGGTTTTAAGTAAATAGTATAATCTCTTGTCCCTTCCGTATTTATAAACATTTGAGATTCTTCAAAACCTTCTTTATTTGCTCTTAAGATACCATTCACACAGTAAGGGAACGGTTTACTTAACTCAGCAGAAGCACCAAAACTTGCCCATTCGCTTTTACCCATGTCGCAAGTGAAGATACCGCAAGTAAAACTTAATTCAACATCATCAATCGCTTCTTCGGTTGTGGAGTTGCTGAGAGTGGAAATGGTTGTTATGTCCACAACATCATTGCAATATTCCTCGTTGCTTATCACGTCTTGTTGCTCAAAAATTGTTGATGCAAAGTTTTCACGCTTAGGTTGATTATGATCTACGCTGGTTTTCAAAGCATAAGAAAATAGGAATTGTTCTGAATCAGGATCGGTTATCGTTATCTTTACTGGGAAAACAGCATCGTAAGTAAAATGCCAGATGTGCAAGCATAAAAATCCAAGAAGATTTTGCCCTTTTTGCGCGTTAGATTTTAAGATGCCATTACTGCTTGGACGGGCTGTAAATTCGAAAGGCCACTTCTCATCGTAATCAATAGAAACTTTTAGATTATCATAACTCTTATCTTTTACTTGCCACTTGTAATGCTGGTTATAGTAAGATGATTTGTAAGTGTCCTCTCCAAAAGGATTAGGAACGTAAATGTTATCATCAAAATCAGTACCCAGAACATTAATGTACGGCAAATTAATCGCTAAAAGCCTTTTCAGTTTGCTTTCAATAACATCCTGATTCCATGTTCTTTCGGTGCACGTTGCTTCAAGATCGGTTGTGGGAATGGACTCATCTAAGGTTATGAGATCTATGGTCTTAAATTCCAAGAAGAAATCTCTCTTTTCAGCTTCATAAATATCTCTTGCTGCCTGATAGATCTTTTTTAATCTTATAGGCACTATTTCTTTGAAGCTTTCTAGTTTTAGGGTTGTGCTGTTAAGCTTATTTATTAAATCTAATTTCCAGGAAACATCAACAGTAACATCATTTTCATTCAAAGATACATCTACTTCCAAGTCAGAGAGTTCCTTAACATCAAACTTGTTGGTAAAGGCTGCGAAATTATTTACACAACTGTTTAAGTTTTCTTTTACATAAGATTCTATCTGGCTTATCATGAAAGTTTCTCCAGGTATTGTTTCTATGCCATCATGCCACCAATAAGGATTCTTTATGCTGCTTATTGGTCCTGTTTGCAGATAAGAGTTCTTGTTACGTTCTATCTCTTCAGGGAAGGTTATGTAACCACCATTAGCTCCAAGGATAGTTAAGCCTTGTTTTGCGACATTACTTATGCATTCTTCCACGAAATTTTTGACAGGAGCGGCTTCCGAATCTATGATAGTAATTTCTTTTAATGAAATTTTTTGAGTGTAAAAATAAAATGATCCTGCCAATAGGATTACAATTGCGAATACCATGAAAATAGATGCCTGACCTCTTTTTTTTGTAAACATTTTACTCGCACTATTATTTTTTACTTAATTCTTTCAAATTTATTTTTTGCAAATCTATCTCAACATAATCTTTTTCCGTTAAATTAAGAAGTTTGCAAATATCTGCAGGAACCCTAACTACAATCCCTCCAGAAGTCTTCATCACTTTTTTTGTAAACTTCATTTATATATGTTTAATATCTGTTTTATATATAGATTATAGTTATTAAGTCATAATTTTAACTATTAAATATATCTAATTCATATATGGATTTATAAGTTTTTTGGTGTTCAAACTTTTAATCAAGAAAACCCCTCTTTTTGTGACTATTTTCTTATGCTATCAACAATCCTAACAATAAAATATCTTGTCCACGCTAAAAATACAAGCAAAATCAAAATATTAAAGTAAAGATGTAAAGACGCTGCTATTAACGAATGCAGCTTGAAAAATATGAAGAAAAAAATCGAAACCACCAGGTAAGGGATCAAGAAAAAATGTAACTTTTTAATACCTAATGAAAAAGCATCTTTTAATGGAGTTTTACTTTTTCTTAGAATTGAAACATTTATGATTCCAGTAAGGTGGAGTGCAAGCAGTAGGGTTATGACTCCTGCAATGGTAGCTGCCTGTTGAGTCATGATAACGTTCCACAAGAAAACCAAGATTACCCAGGAAGGAATCCAAACGATGTTTATCTTAAGGAAATTTTTGAAAGTCTCTTTATTATAAGATTTCTTGGAAGAGGTGGACCATACCAGTCCTTTGAAAAGGCTTGCGTTGATCGTGTTAAATAACACAAAAAGCACCATAGCAAGAACAACAAAAAAAAGAAATCCTTTCAAAGAAGAAAGCATGCTTGTTGCTTGCGCAGGATCCAAAGCCAAAAAATCATTAGTTAAATTTATGGAAGAAGCTTTCTTTTGCAAGAACAATAACATCAAGTTTCCAGCCTGCACCAACACAAAATAAAATAAGAAATCATATAAGATAACGAGTGGAAATTTTTTATCAATGTCCTTGAACGAGTCAAGAAATAAAGAATAACTATGCTTTAACAAACCCTCTTTTTTTACCATTTATTCAACCTTCTAAATACTTTTTATAAATATTTCCTAAACGTCATTAGTGTCACCATCTCCCTCATTGCTCTCTCTGGAACCTCCACTACTACTTCCTCCAGAGCTAGAACCTCCAGTAGAAGAAGGGCTGGTAGGACCTTGTATGGTATTGCAAACAGTGTCATCACTCAATCTCCAAGAAGTAGGAGCATCATCAAAAATCAAACAGACAGTATCATAAAAATAATTAGAGTACTGCACAAAAGAATTACCTGCTAAAGCAGCATGAGAACTTCCCTTATCAACAGTTATCTTCTGTTTGTAAATATTTATTGTTCTTTCTCCTCGTAATTCTACATTAAACTTTAATTTTTCCAAAGCATTAGGGTCAGTATCATAATCACCATTTCTTACGTTGAACGTTACCTTATACAAAAATTCTCTAGGACTATTCACTATTCCTTTTTCATCATAATCAATTCCAGGAAGAATCAACTCTTCACTTCTTGTCGCTTGTATGTGAGCAGCAACTCCTGCAAGGCCTAATTTTGTGTCAACGTAAGCAACACCTTGCTGGTCACGTTCTATGTCCGCCGCACAAATCTCAGAAGTCCAGTACTCCGTACCTAAATAAAGAGTTGAGAACGCTTCATCAACACTATTCCTCCACTCATCCAAATCTCCCTCTTCGAAGAATAAAGTAGCATAATAACCCAAACCAGAAAATCTAGTTAAAGTAGTTTCTAATTGAGAGAAAAATTGCCTAGAAGAATGTTTATTTTGAGCAGTGTTAGCCCTTTCCATCTTATTCCCCAAGTCCTTACAAATAGAATTCTCTCCAACACACTTACTTGGTTCGCCTTTATCATCAAAAGTAACGGTCGCACACTTAGTTGGAGTATCACACTCCTTATACTCATAACTTGTTGTTCCATCAGCACTTTTTGTAACTACACTATCTCCGACCATTCTTTTTAGGGAAGAATCATACCGATAATTAGTCCGAGTAGTTGAAGAACTAGTTTGAATTATTTCTGCAACCATAATCTTAGAACTTTTTTGTATCTTCTTTTTTTCCTCATCCCCGAGAGCATCAAATTCTTCTTGAGTTAACCTTTTACCATCTTTTTCATAAATAGTATCCAAAAATTTTGTGTGTCTCAAGCCTGGTTCCGTAACTATCTCTTGAGATCTACCATTCTCTAAAGAAAAAGTGTAAGAAGCACTATCCCCATTACCAGACACCTTAATTTTTTCAGAATCTCCCTTTAATTTCTTAATTTCTTCTAAAGTTTGAGGATCTAAGTACAATTTCTCCCCTTGTTCATTTTCCAGATAGAACACTTCTTCGTCATACTCCTCCTCTTTTTTATCATAAACAAACTTCCTAAAAACTTTGAAATCACCAACACTCTCAACAGAAGTGTAAGTATCTGATTGTGTTTTACTAAAAGTATTGGAGTTTGGATCATAATGGAACACTAACCCATTCTTCTCCATGAAAAACTCATTATCTCCCTCAATCAAAGTTCCTTTTTCTTTTTTAACTAAATCTTCTAATCTTTTTTTGTAGAGTTCATTATTTTTTTCATTTCCATGGCTTTCCGCTTCAGATTGCCTATTTTCGCCAGTAAAAGACTTATAATAACCATCCGGACCGGTAACATCACAAATATTTAATTTATTATCACAAGAACTCTTGAAACCCTCTACCTCAGCAACAGTCTCACCAACTTTCAAAGTTATTGTTTCTATCTTAGCCTTTATGTTTTTCCTTGTTAAATAATCTTCAATCTCTTTTTTGTTTTCTGATTGTATCACTGTGCCGTCAGGAAGAGTTGTTTTGTAAATTGTTTTTGTTGTTGGCGCAGCATTGGAATTTGCATCAGAACTAGATTCATCTGAAGATTGCGGAGATGTTGTTTTTTCGGAACCTTCATAAGCGTCTTCGTTCGCGGCTGTTTGCCCAGTAGTTGTTCCAGATCCAGATAATAATGCAGGAGGAGTACCATCTGCTGGGTCTATATCATCTGCTTCAATAGCTGTTTTAGATTCAGGCACTAATTCTGATGCTCCTATGAGTGCATCTCTTTCTGTAAGGGTTAACGTTTTGCCTGTTAGATCACCATCTTTATTGTCATATATGACTGAATATTCTTCTCCAGATTCATGGAATAAGATTACCCTTCCATTTTCATTCCTAAATTTACTAATATCCTCAAAATTATTAATTGACTTCCATTCATTATCATGAAAAACATAATTCTGACCATCTGAGCTCCCTTCTGCAAATAGAAATCCTTCATAGGATTCTAGAATGGTTATACTTTGAGGAAGTCCAGTACCCTCCTGAGAACCATAAGCATTTCCAACTTCATAAATTTCCCCTGCTGTCCCTATGTCTTGTGCGTGAGTATCTTCATCTCCCAAAGGAGGAGAATAAATCCGTGTTTCTGTTTTTGTATTATAAGTTCCAATCTTTTCTCCATTTTCGTTATAGAAAGTTACGACATCCCCTTCTACTTCTGTTCTTGTTTGGTCTGCTTCAAGAGGCCTGACCCATTCAGGCAGTATAACCTGTTCTACTTTAGGAGTCGGAGTTAATTCTCCTGCTGTTCCTGTTTCTTGTGCTTCTGTGTCGTCATTGAAAATTTGCCTTTTTATCGCTGCTTCTGTTCCTGGTAGATTTTCTCCTGCACTTTTTCTATTGAAAGTTTTATCTTCTATCTTGACATAAGAATCATCTAACCATCCTTCATTAGAAGCACCTTGAGAAACCAGTGCAGCTACTCTGTATACATCTGCATCAGATTCAGGATTAATTCCCAGATTTTTTTCTAAATCAGAATCAAAATCATTTCTTGAAACTTCATCCCCATTGCTGGTGATCTTAGCTATCTGTCCATTTTCATAATAATCAATTTCATACATCTTGTTATTTATCCCTAAAGTATCAATCAGAACAGTTGCAGTTTTCGTGGGTTTTTCTGCAGGACTCACTGCAGTAACTCTCCTATCTTGCTCTTCTTGAGTAGGAGGTCTAATTGAAAGGGGGGATGTAACAGATTCTGTTGTTGTATCTCCATCTCCTTCTGAAAGAGTTAAATCTTCATCATTAGGCATATTAAAGACAGAACCAGGATTAAAAGCACCTTTCCCTAAATATTCTTCAGCAACAGTCCTTACTCCAGCACTATTGTCTCCAGTTAAAACTTCTAATTGAGCAGCGCTAAGAGTCCCAGTACGGATAGCAGCAGTTTTTTCTGGAGAACTCATCTTACTCAATTCTTCATCAGTAACCATTCCAGTAACTTTTTCTAATCCGGTAACGGCACCAGTTATCATTTCATCTTCAGTATAGAATCCTAGGAAGAAGAAACCCATCATCACTAGTAAGAATGTGACAAAGCCTTTGATAACTGCTTTTTTGTTTTTCATTTTCTAAAACCAGCCAAAGAGTCCTCCGCTTTCTTCACTATCTCCACTGCTGTCGTCATCATCATTACTCTCATCTAGCCGTTTGCAAAAATCATCTTGTACGGTCCACTGATTGGAATCAAATATGGAGGTAACTTCTTGGATTGTTGACCCTAACAACGAGATTATTTTTGTTGTGGAGCAAAGACCGTAAGAGTAAGGTTCAACAGAACCTGTTTGACAAACCAGAGCGATACCAGAACCTAAGATCTTGAAAGGATTAGATAAAGTGTTCTTGATCAAGTTAGCATAGTAATCAAACATTGCAGTTATTGGAAGTATCTGGAAGATTTCTCCAACAACATATTTGCATTCTGCGTAAGATTTTTGATCATCACAAGCATAAACTGGGAGTCCTTGCACACCAACTCCAGTTTTTAAGCAGTCAGCGTACATACACTGAATCTGCCTATACTTATCTAAACCGTGAATTATTCCCGGAACGCAAGCAGTAAGAGTTGCAACTGCGATACTATCCCGAGGATTCATGAACCTTGAAGGATCACTAATTTCCCCTCCATCTCCAACGTACTCAGAAACAACGTTTCCAACATCAAGCTTGCCAATGATGTCTTTTCCTTCTGCACGCCACTTACCTAGAATCGAATCAGGACCTTCGAAATCAAAAGTAGCAGCGTCACTGTCCACAACGGTCTTACAATTTACAAAATTACAAGCTTTGTTGAACATAGGATATTCAGAAATAACATTTTGTCGCATGGCCTCCGTTACCTCATTCCACGCTTCCCTTTTTACTTTGGCAGGAGCATTAACGGGAGTTCCAGTTGTTATAGCATCCCAATTGTCCCACACAACCCCCACTGTCCTATACAAAACAACAACATTAGCTAGGGTATTTCCAACTTGACATATTTGTTTTCCGTAGAAGAAAAGTTTCTTGAGAGTTGTTGCTATCTTCAAAGCGTTATCAGCATCTTCAACCGCAGTATCAATCTTTGTCTGGACAGAATCTTCTAGTTCTCCAACTGGAAGATTATAGAGCCGAAAATTAATGTCTGCGTTTTCAGTTTCAGGAGTGGTTATGATGGTATTTCCTTGTTTGGATATTATGTTCAAAGGACATAAAAGATCAACTTTGTCTATGTTCCCTCCTTGCCTCTGGAAAGTTACCTTGAGGACCGGTTCAACAGTTTGATCATTAAGAAGCTCAACATTTTGCACAAAACCAGTATCACCAGTGCATTCTCCAAGACTCATGGAGATTGGTTCAACAGCCTCAAACCTTCCAACATCGTTCACAAGAGTTTGAGGGATTAAGGAAACAATGCAGTAAGCGCGTTGCTCAATCAGGGCCATAGTGCCCCTATCTAGATTAGCAGGAGAACATCTAGTATTGCTAGTATAGAAGTCAGCTGTCCTAGCCCCATCAGTACCATAAACAACAAACCTTTCCTTAGCTTCTAAAATGTTGCCGGAAGTATCCTTAAACTTTAAAGTTATGAAATCATTTATGTGGCCTTCTATGTCAATAGATGAAGTTGTCCAGGAACATACAAAAGTCTTTTCAGCAGTCTTGATGCAAGAATCAGCCGGAATATTATCCGCGTTAAATATAAATTTTGAAAAGTCACCGGAAGCGGATTCTATGTTATCATCAGATATTGCAGCTTCTACCTGAATCTTGGAACCGGTAGTTGTTAAATTAGCTAACAAGCTGGAACTTCCTCCAATTCCTCTGGATACTACTTTCAATACCGAAGGACGGGAAGTATCCACTAAAACTTCCTGAGAAAATTGACTGTTTATTTTGTTTCCAAGACGATCAGTTGAATCTGAACCTATATAAACAGTAGATGTTCCTGAGCTAGCAAAATTTATTCCGGAAAATTCACACTGCCAGATACCTCCAGAACTAACACAAGAATCTGCCGACTTTGAATTGGAGGCGTGAAGCACAATATCTTCTTTCTTTAAGCCTGAATCTTGCTCGGAAAAAGTTGCTAAGAAATTGTTATCCGTTAATTTTGCAAAACTCTTCCCATCTTGAGTCTGAAAAGAGGTAATAGATAGAACAACTGGTCCGGAATTATCCAACTGCATATTTTTCTGGATGTCAGTTGTTGCTTTATTACCTGCGCCGTCAGTAGCTTCTACCTTCATAGTTTTAGTTCCGGGATTTCCAGGATTCAAAGATAATTGCCAGGAACACTCAACAGCATCTTCACCGGAACACAAAGCTTTTTTGTTGCTGTCTCCAGAGCTACCAGTAATTTGGCTTAAGTCAGCAAACACATTGTTTTTATTAAGATCAGAATCATGGATATTAATTTTGACAATAACCGGAACTGGAGAACTTCCAAAATGGTCCAAAGGAAGATTGCTACTATCAGTTATCGTAAAACTAGAAGTGTCTATTGAAGGAGCGCTTTTATCAAAGTCAAAAGTAGCTGATAAAACGGAAGAAGCAAGACCAAAATTATCATAAGCCTTAGCAAAAACAGTGTGAGAACCTTCGCTGAACTGAGTTATAGAAGCGATGGACCTATCAGATACTAAGCAGGAGTTAGTGTTAAGAGTGATGGTTTCTTTGTAACTGCTTCCAGTCTCAAAAAGTTCTATCTTACTTATGCCTGAGCACTTACCTTCACAACCTGAACCGGAACAGGCACGATCCTGGACTTCATATTTTAATCTTATCTTCCCAGTAGACAGGACGCTTGTGTCAACGCTGAAACTGTTGACGGTCGGAGGAAGATTGTCAACGTAAAAGCTATCGGTCTTAGTATCAATAACAGTTCCGGAATCACTTTTCAAGGTTATGGTATAAGGTATCTGCTTAGCGTCAAAAGTAGTATCTCCGGAATCTGGAAATTTAAGAGTACAATCAAAACCGTCAATTCCTGCAGTACATGAGCCGAATTCCACATTAGATCCTAACAAAACTTGATTAGTGGTTATTTCAGTGTCTCCGGCTATCGTAGCAGAGACTGAAAAATCAACCTGGTCGGTTTCTCTAATATAGCCATTAACCTTGTCCTTTCCTTCAGCATTTACATCAATGATTCCAGCGAGGGCTAAAGAAGAGTTTATTGGAAGAATAATAAGCATAGATAATAAGAGGATAGCAGAAATTTTCCTCGATTTTTTGTGCATCTTCATTTTTTTGACTTTCATATTTATATTATTATTGGAAAACCGGTTTTAACAAAGCTTCAAAAACCTTTGAATAATCATGTACGTTTGCTGATTGTTGTAAGTCCTCTAATTCTCTCAAGTTTTCCGGGACATCATACAAAGCAGGACTCAAGGCAAAAACTGTTATAACATTTTTTTCAAGATCCTGTTTAGTTATTGTTATGTTGATGTTTACCCCTCCAGAAGGGAAAGGGTTGTTCTCATTGAATTCGGTTCCTGGAATGTCAAATTCTTCTTCTTCAAAAAGTCCGGTTCTTTTCTTAACTTTTCGTTCAGGAATTTTTAGGTTTTCTCGTAAGAACATGTTTACATTGAGAGTGTATTTTCCAGGAACAATCTGTATAAGCTCTTTTGAAGTTCCTTGGATGTTCGCAGCAGCACTAAAATCATCCTCTTCAAGAGAGCTTATTCTTGTTAAGGTTATGAATGCCTCTTCGTTGCTCCTTAAAGATTCGACCTTATTTGTAAAAACCCATTCGTTACCAACTTTTTCAAGAAGTTTTTTCTTGATCTCGATGCTTTTATCAGCTATAGGTTCAAGTTTTTCCTCTATGATTTTTTCATCAGTAAGACTTGCATCGAAAAGTTTGCTTTCTGAAAGATAATCTTCATGCATAAAGCTGATTGTTCCACCAACTGTTCCCGCTGGGAACTTAGAGATAAGGGTTCCGTTATCGGAAGTAGAACCAATATAGCAACTTTCTCCTGCGACATTAAAGACAATGTTTACATTACCAAGCGGAGTTGAGGATGATTTGTCTTTTGTGGTTATGGTTACTGGTTTACTGTTCCTGTTTCCAAGGTCACAAAGTCCTGAACCAAGTTCTATTGAAGAAACTTCTAATGGGGCAAAACCTGTTCTGAGTTCGTTATTATTCCGGATATTAGATTCCAGGAATAAGTTGAATTCGTACCCTCGTCCGTTCAAAGCATCTTCTTCGAAAATGTTGACTAAAACGGGATATGAAAGGTCATAAAAAAAATTGTATCTTTGGATCCCAATAACTGATAGTAGGTCAGAGGAAACGGATTCTGGTTGACATATATCTCCTTTACAATTCATGTCGAAATATGGGGGCCAGAAATCGAGATAAGAGAAGGTGGCTTGTAAGTTATTATAAGAACTGTCAGTTATCGGAATTATCATGCTGTCATGGAGCCTTTGCTTCAAAGAAGAACTGTAAAATTCTCTGTTGAAATTTTTTGTACTGTCAACTTTCAGCAAAGGAACATAACTTTCAAGAATGCCTTGGAGGTTGTTTTGTACATCTTGCTTTGACCAGGAAGTTGTGCTTCCGAACTCAAAACTCATATCAGACATGGGGGGTAATTTGTTGCTATCTATGGACGAGAAAGAAGCTATTAAGTTTAGGACTTGTCTTTCAAGGAACCTAAATTCCTGTTGCATATTCATGATGTCCGTGGCGAGATTGTAGATCTTCTGCAAGCTTATAGGAACTCTCACAAAAAACTGATCTAAAGAGGAGGTCGTATCACCTTTCTTGAACTCAAGATCATAATCAAGAATAAAGATGACATCCTCTTCTGTAACTTTTGAAGAAACTTTTATCTTGCTTTTTTCTTTTATCTCGAAACCCAGTTGTTTTAGGCTTTCAAAGTCACCAAGACATGAACTTAGTTCTTGCTCTATATGCTTGCTGAGCTGGGCTTCTATTGAATAAGAACCGTCTCTTAGGTCTGGTCTATTACTTGTGAACTTGCAATTCTTGCAGGTGTTGGGAGAGTTCATGTACCACCAGTAAGGTATCTTAAGGTTGCTTTCCTCGGTGAAAGATACTATGTCACTTTCGGTTGCACCATTATCGATATTGAAATTTTTCCCGGAATAAGAACTGTCAAGATCTATATATCCTCCGTTCTGTCCAAGAAGCTTTAAAGCGTTGGAGGAAGTATCCTCAAGACATTGTGTAACAAAATTTTTCACTGGATTAAGTTCTTGAGGGATATCATTTACTGCAACAAAGACTCCCGGAGCTATCTCTTCCTTGTTCTTGTTTAAATCTGTATAAAAAAATAATGCTGCTCCCATAACTAGTATCAACCCTAATATAATAAATATAGATGCTTGCCCTCTTTTTTTCATCTTACAATTCTTTGAGTTCTTTTTGGATTAAGTTTAAGTCATACAGTTTTTGTTCCATTAATTCTCGTGCTAACATGGATTTTTTCTTGCCTAGTTTTTTGGCTGCTCTTTCAAGTAAATCATTGATTTCTTTAGAAATTGTTATGCGTACTTGTATGCTATTATTAACCATTTTAGCTTTAATTGTGCACGATTTATGCTAAATTTTGTCTTTTTTTGTTATTTATTTGTATACTAATATATAAATATTTTCATTAGAAAGTCTATTGTTTATAATTATTTATACAAAATTTAGTATAAATAAAGAATAAATTAAGTATTATTTATACAAAATAATGGATAAATAAAGTATAAATTAACGCTTTTGCTGTTTGATGTAAATTGCTATTTTTTGCTGAAAATGATTCTTATCAAAATTGTTGCCATTAACTAAAACGAAGTTAGCTTTCTTGTCATCATCAACCATAAAAACAGCATATTGAAGGGTAGATACCCATTCAAAGTGTTGAAGTCATGGATAAGATGGATAATTTTACCTTCATGAGTTCTCGCGGTATGATAGTTCAACACTGAATCAAGAAACATTCCTTCATCCTTAACCTCTCCAGAGGAAAGGTTTATTCCAGTATGATAATGCTCTAATTGCGCAACCTTCCTTAAACTACTTCTTACCAAAACAGGAAAGTCTCCTTGTTCAAAATCCAAAGAACGATCAACAAACCTTTCAAGATTAGATAAACCTTCATGTTTGGTGCTCTCCGTGAACCCCGGAGAAGCCTTTATCGGAATAACCTAAGAATATTGCGACTGAGAAACACCGACTAAAGACACAAGCGCAGAGTAAATCAAATTATAGGCTAAAGATGACATAATCTTGAAGGAATGAAGAATTAAATATAATATTTTCCCATAGGTTGACAAAGTTTAAATACATAATACGGACCAATCTTTTCATATGCCAGACAAAAAGCTTGTTAACTATATAAGACAGCAAATCCAAAAAGGGTATAACACTCAAGAATTAAGAACTGCTCTGGTTCGTTATGGATACAACCCACAAGATGTTGATCAGGCTTTAAGGAAAGTTTATAGTCCACAAGTGGATCATGTCATACATTTTTCTCCAGCAACATGGATAGGAGTTTCTGTTGTGTTCATCACAGTTATTGTCTCTGTTTTCTTCTTCATGAACATTTCTAAAGAACCCGCACAATTACTTGATCTAAATTTAGAATCACTAAAGACAGAAATTGAAGCAGGAAACGAGATATCTTTCATATCAGAAATTGATAACCTTGGTAGTGCGGATAGGTATGATGTAGAATTAAAATATGAACTCATAAATTTAGAAAGCAATCAAGTTGTAACTTTCAAAGAAGAGACACGAGCAATAGAAACAAAAGGATCCAAGACCATAAAGATTATGGTTCCGGAAACCGCTGCGGGAAATCACATGGTGCGAGCGATAGCACGATATTCTGGCCAAAGAGCCATAGCAACCTTACCAGTTAACATCGAAGCAGCCTCCAAAGTTGCTGAGGAAACAAAAGAACCCATAGAAGAAGCTCTGGAAGAGATACCAGAGGTTGTTGAAGAGGTTCCTGAGGAAGAGGAAGAAGAAAGGGAAAGTTCTGGAGATGCTGCCCTAAATACATTTGAGGCATTAGAGAAAGTTGAGAATGTAGCAAAACAAAATAGATTAGAAGCAGAAAAGATATGCTTAAGCTTACAGCTACAAACTTCTAAGGACCTATGTTTCAACAAAATAGCAGAGCAAACAGGAGACAGATCATACTGCATAAGAATAGCAGATGAAAGGACAAAAGATGTTTGCTTAAGCAACATAGCAAAACAAACGACTAACAGCGCAATCTGCGAACAAATAAGCAAAGATTCTCGCAAGGATAGCTGTTACATGAACTTTGTCATAGACAAAAAGGATTATTCAGTTTGTAACAAGGTAACGAATCAATATCTTCGTCAAAGTTGTGATAGTTTGAAGCAGTTATCAAAACTAAACATATCAGAAGTTGCATTCTACGAAAGTTTACTGAATCAAAGTTTTATTGAGTTTGTCTGATTATAGAAACATTTTTATAGGTGGTAAGACTAATCTTACTTGGTGATAATATGGACATTGCTATAACCAAGATGAGCTCAAAAGGACAAGTAATAATCCCTCAAGAGATGAGAAAAGGAATAAAGAGGGGGGAGAAATTGGCCATAATCAAAAATAGAGATCAACTTATCATGAAGAAAGTAAAAGACTTAAGCAAGAACCTAGAAGAAGATATGGAATTCGCAAGAAGGACAGAAGAAGCGTGGAAAAGAATGGATAAAGGGGAATTCACTTCTCAAAAATCCGAAGATTTCTTGAACGAATTGGAAAAATGGGCGAAAGAATAGTAAAGAAAACCCAAACATTCGACAAAGCTCTCAAACACATAAAAGACAAAAAACTCAAAATAAAAATATTCAAACAAATAAAAAAAGTTGTTGAGAACCCATCAATAGGGAAACCAATGAAGAATGTAAGAAAAGGAACAAGAGAGCTTTACATAAAACCATTTAGGATATCTTATGCTTACACAGAAAACACAATAACTTTCCTAGAATTCTACCACAAAGACAAACAATAATCAAACAACATCAAAACACACATAACCACTATCTCCAACAGAAGAATCATCCGTTAAAACACAGATGGAATTAAAATCGCTGTTTATAGTAGAAACTTTTGATGCGGACCTTGTTGAAGCTAAAGAAGCAAAACCCGTAGCAATTTCTTGCCTATCACTCACGCTGTTAGCTAAATAAATAGAATACTGTGTATCTTGCTTGCAAGCCGTAACAGTCCAAGAACTTCTATAAGTGAAAGAACTGCCAACCTGAGATTTCGTTGACTGAGCAGTTAGCGTAGTAACAGGATTCGGACAATTACCAGAACCAGAGCTAGAAGAACTTGAACCAGAAGAACCACCTGGAGGAGGAGAACTTCCTTGAACTTCAGAAGGCTCCGAAGATGCTTCACCATCCCGACACATAGCCTCAGCCTGCTCATTAATAACATCGCCAAGAATCATATTCAACATGTTTCTGAAAAATTGCCTTGCTTGACGGTTCATAGCATCTCTTGCAGAATTTTTCCTTGATAAATCCTCGAATTTAGCTAACTCCTCCCCATCTAAATTTTTAGAAATTTTTAAATCACCATCAAGACTGGATGTGCCTTCTTTGGATGTCACTACATCTGTTTTTTCCAATTCTTCTTTAGAATAATATTCGTATCCTGCGAATTTAGTCTTCCCCTCTTCATCAGTTTCATAAGATGGAAATCTCAAATATTCTTTACCGTCTTCATCTTTTATTACAGGAATAAAACCAGAATCAACCCAAGCATTTACAATTTCCTTGGAACTTAATTTTGATTCTTTTTCAGATATGCCATACTCTTTGACTTTTTTCTTTCCTGAAATTAAATCAGATACTTCTTTTTCACCAGTAACTTCTAATTCTAAGACTGTCCCATCTCTGGGATCGATTAACAGCTGGTCTGACTCTAAATAATATCCAGATTTCCACAAAGCAGTTTGAGTCTCTTGCAGGGAAACAGGCTTTCCATCTTTAGTAACCTGCCCATTTCTTAAATTAATTCTAAAACCATCAACATTCTTAATACTAGGGTCAAAGAAATCGAAATAAGCAACACCCCCTTCACCGAAAAATTTGAATTCAGAATCTTCTTCATAGGGATTGGTAGCGTACCCGGTAATTCCTTCTAATCCGGTGGCGGCACCAGTAACACTATTACTTTCATTATCGTAATTAAGGAAACTAACAAAAGCAATCAAAACAATAAGAACTGTTAAAACACTAATTAGCTTAACGTGTGAATGATGGATATCTTTTCTTATCTTGTGAGAATGATGTACGAAATACAAAGAAAAAACAAGCAACGAAAGAAAGATAAAAAGGATCAAAGAAACACTAAACACATCAAAACCAGAAACATAACCTTTAAGATCGTCAAAGACTGCGGCTCCAGAGATTTTATTCCCTTCAACAGTAAAGCTAAAACTAGCTATCAAAGCTACAACTGAAAAAAAGTACAGGTACATTACCGTTTTTTCTTTTCTTAAATCCATTTTTATGTGCAAACGTAATCTAAACGATCATAAATCCCGTCTCCATTGAGATCAACTTCAACATAATTACAATTCTCGCTTGAACCTCTTCCAGATTCTTCATTTAATTCCTTAAATCCTAAGTCTTCACAATTAGGTTCATCAAATGCAGTCTGGATGGTCTCCCAAGCACCTAGCAACCCTTCTATCTTGAAGTAAACGTTACCTAAACTGAATAAAGTCCCAAAATAAGGGGGTAGTTCTTCGATCCATTCGGTCACGAATTCTGTGTATAACAAACTAAAACCTAGATCAAGCGCCATATTTGCAACAGCACTAAACAAACCACCAACTCCCAGATACATACACATAGAAACATCAAGTTCTTCTTCACAAGAAACTGTGCTCATCCCATTTATACAGGCTTGTTCCACACAGCAGTTGTAAGTTTTGTAAACAGTATTCAATTTTTTCATATGCTTTAATATCTGGGGTAAGCATAAACAACCTATGGCAGTGTATATGCTTTCAGAACCGCTGACTCCAACATTTTGTCCGAAAATTTCAGGCTTGACATTACAAAGAGAAGGAACTCCGGCTGGAAGACTACAAGTCAACATGTAATTCAATACTTTCCCTGGACTTCCAGCTAAGGGCTCTTCAACAATATTCCTATATTCTTCTAAAGATGCTGCAAAAGCGCTACCCCAAAGATTGTTATAATTTGAAGCAATTAACAAATCGATAACAACAAGTTGTGATTGCCAGATACTATTAACCGCATGCAAGACAGTAACAAGACTCTCAAGAGTTTTTATTATATCATTCTCCATGGTCTCTGTTATGAAATTAGTCTCTTTGTTCTTCTCAATACAACTCTGAGCGGTATTGTAAGTAGATTGTGCAGAAGCTAGAGGGAAGGACAAGAACATGCTTAAAACTAAAGAAATCAAAAATATTGCATTAAGTTTTCTTATTCTCATCATATGAACCTTGGTTTAATCAAATTTATATAATCTTCTTTTGCTATAGTAACATTGAATTCTATCTCACAAGTTTCATAATCACTTTCAAAATCATCTTTTAGTATGCCACTAGCATTAATAAATTCACAATTATCTAAGTTACAAGATTCTTCATTATCTAAAACTATCTTTTCGCACCTGTAAGCAAGTTCCGCGGAAAGACTCCCTTCACTATCCAACAATGGATCGCTGATATCTCCAAAGCTTATGCCTCCATCACCTAAATCATAATTTGAAAGAGCATAAACTAACATCTTGTCTTTAACTTCTTTAACATCCCAATCAAAATTCAAAATCCCCATAGGAAAATTTCCTTGTATCCCTCCAAATTCTTTTCCCTCAATAACTTTGCTTTTTAGATTAGTATTCTTGCTTAAAGAAACTCCAAAACTATAATCTCCCGGAACAAGCTCAAATCTACTTAAAAGAATCTTTGGATGATAATAATTTATCCTGGTGGGACCCGAACCTGATATAAAAACGGTTTCATCTGCTTCAAGAGGCAAAGAAGATTTTTCTATCTCTACTTTTCCAGTTTCAAAATAATTTCTTACCAGAGAAGTAGCATCTATTTTCTCAACGAAAACCTCAACATCTTTCAGAGGCATCAATTGGTAACTAAAGCTCTTCGCATAATCTCCATAGATGCTTAATTGTTCCATTAAACCACTATAATTTTTTTTGGAAGCGTGTAAAATTCCATTCACGCACTGAGGAAATTTAGCTATGATAGTTCCTTGATTGTTGGTTCTGCCAATAAAACAATTATTTTGATAATTTCCACAAAAATAGTATAAATTTAATCCCTCTATTCCAGAACCATCAGAAGCATCGGAAAATTCCAAAGAAATATCCTCACTTGTTCTTTGTTCAGGATCACAGAACTGGGTCTCTGGAATTATCTCAACATCAAATTCCTCTGAGATAGATTGTAAATCAACTTCCACGTTAGGTCTTGTTCTGCAGGTCTTTTCCTGATTGCCACAGATATAAGAATCCATGAAATACTGCATTTCAAAGCCAGCATTTTTTATCAAAGAAGAACTCTTAATATTTATGCCTGAAGATTCTTTGTTGTTTACTCTAGCAAGGACAGGATAATTCAATGTATACTTGTTTTCATATTCCAGGACACAGAATTTTGAGACCAAAGGAATATCTTTTTCAACAATGTTAGGGATTAAAGCATCCCCTCTGCTAGGTAAAATATCATACTCCATAAAACCCCATTCAGGATTGTAATTAAAACTTACTTGAGTACTATCCTGGTTCTTATTCAAAAAATCATAGATAAAACTTTCGTAAACTCCCTTAGACATAAGATCCTTATACTCTATGGGATTGTAATCGGTCTTATCTATCCTTATTTCAGGAACATTCTCTTCAAGTATCTTCTTAAGACGTTCTTTTGAAGTCTGCTTGCTCCACTCTATAGAATTACAATCAGTGTTGATTATGGACCTAAAAAAAGGAGGTAATTTATTGGCATCTAAACCAGAATGCAAAGAGATAAGGTTTTTTGTGTGATCTTCCAGAAAACCAAAAGAGTTTTGATATGCTGCAATGCTATATGAAATGTCTTGGAGATCTTCAAGATTGATTGGAGCACTAAAAACAAACTTATTCAAAGAAATTTCTAAATCTTCTTTTTTTGCTTCTATCGGTAAATTTAGTGTTGTTATAACAGAATTTCCAACTTCAACAATAGTCTCAACAGGACCATAAGAAACCTGAAATCCCTGTTCTTTGAAAGGCTTAAAATCATTTAAACATTTATTTACTTCAAAGAAAAGATACCTATCTAGCTGCAATCCAATATGTTCTGGAGAAGGAACTGCTACTTTGTCTTTTTCGATCCAGAAAGGAACAGAATTTCCTGGACCATTCTCATCAATCACAACTTTTAGGCTCCCATCAATAAGCTTAATTTGTTTGTTATCTAGATCTTTTACTTTTAGTGTTTTGATGTCTTCCGGGATAACGATGTATCCTCCTTGTAGTCTCATTATTTCCAAACCTTGCAGGACAGAGTCCTGCAAGCACGTATCAACATAACTTCCTATCTCGGTTTGACCAGCAAACTGTGAAGGCTGTTGTTCTTGAACTGTTCTGAGAGGATCCTCAGAACTTTCTCCATCAATAAAAAAGAACATGGAAGCGGTAACTAAGATGATAAGACCTAGAATTATGAATATTGTCACTTGAGATTTCTTTTTCATTTCATCCATGCTTCTTTGACCTCAGCCTTTATGTTATAACTAGACAACAGGTTATGTATCTCTGAAAAATTTTCTATCGGAGAAAGTATAACGTTGCTTCCGAGCTTTTTGGCATTCAACTTTTGTATCAAACCTTCATGAGAATACTCTTTCTTTTCCTTTTTTTCTTTGTAGCCTTGCAGCTTTCTAAGAAACTTGACCTTTTTTTTCTGAGAAATGTTTTTCAGAGTATAAGAAACAATCATGTACTGATTAAGAGACTCTTTTTGCATTAAACTTATAATTGAAATTTTGATTTATAAAGTTTTCTGTTATTTATTCAATAAATTCTGTTATGAATATTAGAAATTTGTAAAAAATGATTAAAATAAGCTTAAATTATGTTATTGATACTAGAATTATGTTATAAATAATTGATTTATAGATTATCAATAGTAAAAATATGTAAACTATAACAGAAAAAATAATAAATTACCTTACTTTTGCGCCATCAGAAACTTGGGTAACAAAAACTTTCTCACCAGAAGCTTCTAAAACCTTATCCTCGAAAACAGGAACACCATCCTTAATCACAATCTTTAGCTTTCCAAATTGTTCAAAAGTTACTTGCTCTTCATTATTCTCCAAATTCCCAGCAGAAACTTGAGTTCCTTCCGGGGCATCAGTAGTCAGAACTTCCACAACATCTCCTGCTTCAGCAGCCAACAACATACCTTGGCTTTCAACACCCCTAAGCTTAGCGTACTTCAAATTAGTTATCATGATAATTTTTTTACCAACCAATTCTTCTAAGGAATAATAACCTTTGATTCCAGCAACTAATTGTCTCTTCTCAGAACCTAAGTCTAGTTGTAAAACTAACAATTTGTCTGCGTCCGGGTGGTTTTCCGCAGAAACTATTTTAGCAACTTTGAGATTTAGTGGGAACGTACTTTCCATTTTTTTTACCTCTATTTTTCTAAATAAAACCTCATCTTTTTTGTTTATCTTTCCAGAAGTTTTTGTTGAAAACTTTATCTCATTCAAGTTTTGAAGTTTTTGCCCAATCCTTTCCAAAATGTCTTCAGAAGTTGTAGGCATAGCAGGATACAAAAAGCAAGATATAATTCTTGTTGCTTCAAGAGCATTATACAAAACTGTTCCTAAACGTTCTTTATCCTTTATCTTCCAGGGTTCAGTATCAGTCAAGTACTTGTTTGTTGCCCGAATAAATTCCCACAACTTGTTCAAGGCTTTATTGAACTCAAATCCCAACATGAATTCATCAAAATCTTCAAAAAAATTAGAATCTTCAACAAGCTTCTTGTCTATATCCTCCAAAGAACTTACTTTGGGAATGTTTCCAGAAAAATTTTTCTCAATCAAAACGATAACACGTCTTATCAAATTACCCAGATCATCCGCTAGCTCGGAATTAACGGTATCTGTTAAATCTTCTTCTGAATAATCACAATCATCATAGCTGGGAAGATTTTTCAAAAGATACAATCTTACCTGTTCAAGACCATATTTTTCAATCTGCTCGTAAGGATCAATAACATTACCCAAAGATTTTGACATTTTTTGGCCTTTACTATTCAAAAAACCGTGCACAAAAATACTTTTAGGAACCGGGATGTTAGCACTTAAATGCATAGCAGGCCAATAAGCAGCATGAAACCTCAAAATATCTTTTCCGATAACATGCACGTCAGCCGGCCAGTATTTTTTGTACAAAGAACCTTCAGCATCATAATCAAGCGCACTAATATAATTAGTAAGGGCATCACACCAAACATACATTACCTGATCTTCATCTCCGGGAACCGGAATGCCCCACGTCAAAGAGTCTTTATGACGTGAAAAAGAAATATCTTTAACATCATCCGAAAGAAAACTTAAGATCTCATTCTTTCTGGTTTTAGGGACAACTTTTATCTCATCTTTACTTATGAGTTCTTCAATTTTTTTAGCGTACTTAGACAACTTAAAAAAATAATTTTCCTCAACAAGTTTTTTGGGAACAGTGTTGTGATTTTGACATTTTCCATCTACAAGTTCCCGTTCCAAAACAAATTTTTCACAACCAACACAATACAATCCCTCGTATTTTTTTTTGTAGATGTCTCCGGATTCTTTCAACTTATTCCAAAGCTTGACAACAGAAGGCCAATGCCTCTTTTGGTCTGTTGTACGGATAAAATCATCATTGGACATGTTAAGAAATTTAGTAAAATCAAGAAAAATTTTGGCATTTTTTTCAACCAACTCTTGAGTTGTAAGACCCTGATCCTTTGCAGCCTCAACAATCTTTTGGCCATGTTCATCCGTACCAGTAAGAAAATGAACATCCTTGCCAAGAAGTCTTTGATACCTAGCAACAAAATCTGACTGGATGAATTCAAGCATGTGACCTGCGTGGGGTGGCTGGTTGGGATATGCTATGGCAGTGGTTACATAGTATGTTTCTTTCATGGCTTTAACCTCTCCTGGACATTACTCTCAGCAATGGTAAGGTCTTTAAATCTTTTTGCATGTTTAATGTGAGGTTTCAATATATTAAATAATTGATACAAGCTTTGTTTTTTATTCACCGAAACACACCAAAGATCTTTGTTGTGCTTGCCCTTTTTCATTGGAGAATCCAGAGAAAATTTGGCATTAATCTGCATTTGATTCAATTTTTGATAGATTAATCTTAGGATAAATTTATCATAAGTTTTTATTTTAAATCTTGCTTGCTTGGAATATACTCCTATGTTTCCTTCAGCATCAACATATCCTGCAAGAAAGGCAACAAAAAAATCATCACTTTCAAGAATCCACTCTTCAATATTATCTTTTTTTGGTGTGAGAAATTCAAAACTTTTGTTCAATCCAACTTGATGATTGTAGCAAAGGTTTGATTTACTTACTCGAACATGGCCATATCTTTGAAACAATTTTTTAAAAAGCTCTACCTGTTCTTGTTTCGTTGTGCTTGATTTAACTTGGATTAGACTTCCAGGCTGTCTCACATTTAAATCACCCAACCTAAAACCTATCAGATATGCTTTTTCAATCAGGTTACCACTAAAATCATTTTTTGCATAGATTGTGTTTGCTTCACTTACAGTTCTAACATCAATTCCAAATTCCTTCATTCTTCTAAAGATTATTGTAGGGGTGCATGAAAATTTGTGAGCAATTTTAGAAAACGGCCATTTTTTGACGTGATAGAGATAGTCCAAATCTTCTTTAGTTATTGGAGTTTTAATAATCTGCCTAGCTCTGATTCCGGCATCTCTCAATTTTCTAGAAATAGTATTGTTACTTTTAACATTTAGAAATTTTGCAATTTTATACGTAGATAAATTGTTTTCAAGATAGAGATTTTCAAGTTTTTCCTTATCGAGATCAATTTTCTTTTTAGGCTGCCTAGAAGGGATATCATACTCTTTCAATCTCTTTTGAATAACAGTAGGATCACACTTAATCAGTTTTGCAATTGAATATGTACTAAGCTCTTTTTCAATATACAACTTCACCAATTTTTGCCGTGATATTTTGATCTTTTTCATATGATATATCCATGAAAAATGGGTTTAAATACTTCACGCGCAAATGTCCAGTGAGAACTGTGTTTTAATAACCCTGATTGTAGTAATTAGATTAGAAATTAATGTGTAATCACCTAGTTTGAGGTATATCACTAGTTTTAAAAAGATTGTTAAAAACTAATTTCCTTTTTTAGTCTTCTTCATCTTTTTTGTGATGCCGAGTTTCTTATCACAACTTCCACACTCAAAGACAAAAGCTTTAACGCCCTCAAAAGTTTTCCTCACATATTCAGTTTCTGCAAAACCCTCCTTCATACAGTGAGGACATTGATATTCAATTTCTACTTTTAGTTGAGATTCCATTTCTTCATTAGGTAGTTGATGTTTACACTGTGGACATTCATAGAACTCAGCTTTTTTCATTGGTTTACCATCTTTTTTTAATGGCTTTCCCATCAGACCTTCCTTGCACGATGAACAGGTTGGTCTGCGTACCCAAGCAACAGCAAAACCTTCACCTAAGGATCTATTGGTAAAGAACAAACATTCAGACATGCTGTTTGGTTTCTTAATTTCCATCTTCATCCTTCTTGCAGGCAGACTTTATCAATCTTGCGTCTCTTTCTGCTGTTTCTTGTTCCTGAAAATAAATAGTTTTCAATATCAAAACATCTTTTTGGGTTAAATTTAAGCTTTTGGTTTTTTCGGGATACGAATCAACAAAGCTTTCTAACAAATCCACAGCCTCGTAACCCAAGACAACAGAATTGTTTCTAATTCTAGAAGAGTTAGTTATCCTATCATAACCTTTTTTACAGCCAAAACCGTATTTTGTTGTGGATGCCCTACCCCAGCCCCACCCTTCGTAACTCATGCTCTCTGCTTCCAGAAACTTGATCCTAAAATTATACAATGAGTTTAGAGGATCAATCAAAGCATTAAGAGCTACAAAACCTGTTAGCTGTGCTATAAGTTCATCAGTCTTTTCCTTTGTTTCAGGAGCGTTTTTTAATGTAGACCCGTACTCTGAATTAAATTCGTTGAGCTTATCAACCCCTTCTTCAAAATCTAATTCTGGAGAAGTACAACTATAAAGAAAAACCAAGGCAAAAACCATCAAAAAAAATATTTTTTTCATTTTCGAGAAAATTATTTGGAAAGAACTGGTATTTATTCTTTTCGCATCAATTAACAAAAAAGTTAAAGAATTGAGAGAATAGTTGATAAAAATGGAATATTATAGCAAGATAGCTGAAGGATATGAAGAATTGCATGGTTCTGAACAAAAATCCAAACTAGAAATTATTAAAAAACATATCAAACTTAAAAAAGAGGATCTTTTGCTGGATGTAGGATGCGGAACTGGAATATCGTCTAATTTTAATTGCAAGGTTATAGGGATAGACCCTTCTGAAGGATTATTGAAGAAAAATAAAAACAAAAACAAAATTCTGGCTATTGGAGAGAACCTTCCTTTTCCAGATAACAAATTTGATGTTGTGGTTTCCATGACCTCTCTGCATAACTTCCAAGACATAAAAAAAGGGATTTTGGAAATACAAAGAGTTGGTAGAGAAACATTTGTTTTTAGCATACTGAAAAAAGCAAACAGTTTTGAGATTATTGAAGAAGAAATAAAAAATAATTTTTTAATTAAGAAAAGAATAGATTCAGACAAGGACATTATATTTTTTTGCAACCGAAAAGATTAAATAAACTTTATTCAAGGAAAGTAACATGGAAGATCCAAAAGTACAAGAGCTTGCTGAAAAACTCAAAGAACAAGGCCTTGCAGCTTCTATGTATGAAGCAACAGAAAAAGCAAAAAGCATTCTTAATATTAGTTCACACAAAACTCCAGAAAAACCAGAAGCTCCTCAAATGCCTAATGAAGTTCAGAAAGAAGTGACACAAGAACCTACTCCTTCTGTTGAACCAGAAAGCATGCTACAAGAAGCTGATTTAGAGAATGAACCAGATATTCCTCCGCCACCAAGAGAATATCAAGAAATTTCTGATTCTGAAAATCCTAATCATTCAATTAACAATGAAGTTCAAGAGATGCCTGATATTCAAGAATCTGAAGAAAATGTTGAAAGTCCTAATCTGGAGCAAGAGCCTCAATTACCTCCAGAAAATAATGAAGTTCAAGAAACTCAACAACAAGCAGAACCCTCAAATTATGAAGATGATGTTGTTAAAGATCCAAACAATCAGGATGTTTCCCTAAATGAACTAATGTCTGAGATCGGAGTTTCAGAACAGCAGGTTAAAGAGCAGGAACACGGAAAAATAGACAAGATTATAGATGATATTGGGGAAGTAAGGCGGGATATACAGGAAGTGCAAGATGACCCTGAAAAGGTGGTGGAGATAAGAAAAGATATCTCCAAAATAAATGAGGAAGTGGATGAGATAGTGGAAGAACGATCAGAAGAACCAGAATCTGATGCAGCGGAAGATTCGGATTCTGAAGATGAGCAGGAAGAAACGCAAGAATCTTCCTCAGATGATGCAGAAAAAAATATCGATATTTCTGATGTTTTTAATTTTAACAAATAGAATTCTTAATTTTTCAATAAAAAACCACAATATTTAAATATAGATTAACTACTCTCCAATAATATCACTTTAAGGGTCAACATGAATAAAACATTATTTTTATCAGTATTTGCTATACTCCTATTAACTATATCAGTGTACGCTACCCCTTCTTTTAACATTCTAGAGACCAGCGCAAACGTTTCTGCAAGCTCAGGAAGTGCAA